>JBPEXA010000433.1:0-5595 GCA_052032135.1 Thermoanaerobaculia bacterium
GCCGCCGGCGCCGCGGGTGTCGGCGGGCGGCCGGTTCGGCGAGGAGCCGGCGCCCGATCCCCGCGGCACCGGGGCGTTTCTCGACGTCTGGCTCTCCGAAGCGGTGATCGGCGAGGCCGGAGAGGAGCTGCTCGGCACGCTGTCGATCGTCGACGCCGAGGGGACGACGCTGCGCTCCTTCCCGCTGGCGGCGGACGAGGAGGTCGACGACGAGGCGACGGTGGTGACCGCCGGCCTCAACCGGCTGCGCTGGGACTTCGAGACCGACGAGCCGGAGTTGATCGACGACGCCGTCATGTCGCTCGGCTACACCGGCGGCACCCGCGTGCCGCCCGCCGCCTACACCGTGGTGCTGGCGATCGGCGACGAGGAGCAGCGGGCGCCGCTCGTCGTCACCCCAGACCCGCGGCTCTCCTGGTCGGCCGACGACTACCGCGCGGGCTACGAGCTGACGGTGGCCGCCCGCGACCGCCTGGTCGAGATCCACGGCGTGGTGCGCGGCATCCGCTCGGTGCGCGCGCAGGTGGCGGCGCTGGCGAAGCGGTGGGCGGCGGCCGGCTTCGAGCTCGAGCTCGACGAGGCGATCGCCGCGCTCGAGCAGCAGCTCGACGAGCTCGAGGACGAGCTGATCCAGCGTCGCAACGAGGCGCCGCAGGATCCCCTCAACTTCCCGCCGCGGCTCGACAACCAGGTCGCCTTCCTCTACGGCGAGCTCAACGGCACGATCGGCCGCCCGAACGACGGCGCCTACCGCCGGCTGGAGGATCTCGACCGCCAGTGGCAGCCGCTGCGGCAGCGGTGGCGGCAGATCGTCGACGGCGATCTCGCGGCCCTGCTCGAGCAGCTCGAGGTGGCCGGCGTGCCGCCGATCCTGGTGCCGGCCGACGGCTGATCCTGCTCAGCCGTCGTCGGCGACCAGGTCGATGCGATCGGGGCCGTTGGGCACCATGCAGAGGAAGGCGAACGGAGCCTCCAGCACCTCGTAGGCGTGAGGGAGCCCGGCCGGGATGTAGAGCACGTCGCCGGCGCCGACCTCCCGCACCTCGTCGCCGAGGGTGAGGCGGCCGCGCCCTTCGAGCACGTACTGCTCGTGCTCGACCTGGTTGGTGTGCAGCGGCATGCCGCCGCCGGCGCCCATGACGAAGCGGCGCATGGCGAAATGGGGGGCGCCGTCGTCGTCGCCCACCAGCAGCTGCATGCCGGTCGCGGTGCCCGCCGTGACGTCGCGGACTTCGATCTCGTCGGAGTGTTTGACCACCGCGCGCTGCGTCGGTCTGTCGCTCATCGCGGCCTCCCGTCGGTTGGCAGAGATGCTACCAGCGGGTGTGTCATCATCGGCGCTCCCCGCCCTCCCACCCCGATGTCCCAAGACCGTTTTCTCGTCCTCGGAGCCGGCGTCTTCGGCCTCGCCGCGGCCCTCGAGCTGCGCCGGACGGGGGCGCGGGTCGACGTCCTGGAGAGCGGCGAGGTCCCCCATCCGCTCGCCGGCGGCACCGACATCAGCAAGGTGTGCCGCATGGAGTACGGGCCGGACGAGGGGTACATGGTGTGGATGGAGGCGGCGCGGGACGGTTGGCTCGAGTGGAACCGACGGTGGGTCGAGAAGGGCGCCTCACCGCTCTACCACGAGACCGGGGTGCTGATGGTCGCCCTCGACGAGATGGCGCCGGGCGGCTTCGAGTACGAGAGCTTCCAGATGCTGCTACGGCGGGGGCACGCCCCCGAGCGGCTCGGTGGAGCCGAGCTCGCCCGCCGCTTCCCCGCCTGGAGCGAGCAGTTCGTCGACGGCTTCTACCACCCCCACGGCGGTTGGGTGGAGAGCGGCAAGGGGGTCGAGGCGATGGCCGACGACGCCCGCCGTGACGGGGTCGAGATCCACGAGCGCCGCCCTGCCGTCGCCCTCCTGGAACAGGGCGACGCGGTGATCGGGGTGCGCGACGCCACCGGCCGCGACTGGCACGCCGACGCGGTGGTGGTCGCCGCCGGCTCGTGGACGGCGGAGCTGATCGACCGCCTCGAGCCGGCGCTGCAGCGCTCCTACCATCCGGTCTGGCACCTGGAGCCGGCCGACCCCGGGCTCTTCGACGCCTCCCGCTTCCCGGTCTTCACCGCCGACGTCCACCGCACCGGCTTCTACGGTTTCCCGTGGCATCCCGAAGCGAAGGTGGTGAAGGTCGCCCACCACGGCAACGCGGTCGAGCCGCCGCCGAGCGGTGAGCTGGTGGTCACCGACGCGCTGACCGCCGGCCTCCGTCGCTTCCTCGAGAGCCGGTTGCCGGCGCTGGCGGGCTCGCGGGTGGTGTCGACGCGGCTCTGCCCCTACTGCGACACCCAGGACGAGGACTTCTGGATCGACGCCGATCCCGATCGCAGCGGCCTGGTGGTGGCGAGTGGCGGCAGCGGCCACGGCATGAAGTTCGCTCCGGTGCTCGGCGAGGCGATCGCCGCCGCCGTCTTCGACACCGCGCACCCGATGCGCGAGCGCTTCCGCTGGCGCCCCGATCTCCGGCTGGAGCACGGTCGTGAGGCGTCGCGCTGCCACACCGAGGGGGCGCTGGTCGATCCGGGCGATGGCGGCGGGGTCGCCGGAGGAGGACGATGAGCTCGGCGGCGGCGTTGCGCGAGGTGGTGCGCAGGGTGTGGGGGTTCGACGAGCTGTTGCCGCTGCAGGCGGAGGCGATGACGGCAGTGGCCGAGGGTCGCGACAGCCTGCTGGTGCTGCCGACCGGTGGCGGCAAGTCGCTCTGCTTCCAGGCGCCGGCGCTGGTGGCCGACGGCCTCGGGGTGGTCGTCTCGCCGCTCATCTCGCTGATGAAGGACCAGGTCGACGGCCTGGTCGCCAACGGCGTCGCCGCCGCCGCCTACAACTCGAGCCTCGACGCCGAGGAGCGCCGCCGGGTGGAGGCCGCCCTCGAAGGTGGCGAGCTCGACCTGCTCTATGTCGCCCCGGAGCGGCTGGCGGGAGATGCCGCCGACAGCTTCCTGTCACGGCTCGACGCCGCCGGGGTGCGCTTCTTCGCCGTCGACGAGGCGCACTGCATCAGCCAGTGGGGGCACGCCTTCCGCCCCGAGTATCGGTTGCTGGCCGGCCTGCGTGACCGTTTCACCGAAGCGTCGATGCACGCCTACACGGCGACCGCCACCCCGCGGGTGCGCCGCGACATCTGCGAGCAGCTCGGTCTGCGCGACCCCGCGGTGCTGGTCGGCTCCTTCGACCGCCCCAACCTCACCTACCGGGTCTTCCGGCGCTCCGACCTCAACGCCCGGCTGCGCGCCCTCCTCGAGCGCCACCCGGGGGAAGGGGGCATCGTCTACTGCAACTCGCGCCGCCAGGTCGACCGCCTCGCCGAGCGGCTCGCCGGATGGGGGTTCCGAGCGGTCCCCTACCACGCCGGCCTCGATGCCGAGGTGCGCTCGCGGCACCAGGAGCTGTTCAGCCGTGAGGAGGTCGAGGTGGTGGTCGCCACCGTCGCCTTCGGCATGGGCATCGACCGCTCCAACGTCCGCTTCGTCGCCCACGCCGGCGCGCCACGCTCGATCGAGCACTACCAGCAGGAGACCGGCCGCGCCGGTCGCGACGGGCTGCCGGCCGAGTGCGTGCTCTTCTACTCGGCCGCCGACTTCGTCGGCTGGCGCCGCCTGCTGGAGTCGAGCGGCGAGTGGTCGGAGCAGGCGCGGCGGCTGCTGGCCGCCATGCAGCGCTTCGCCGCCGCCACCCGCTGCCGCCACCGCGCGCTGCTCGAGTACTTCGGCGAGGCCTACCCCGAGGACGACTGCGGCGCCTGCGACTGGTGCCTCGGTGAGCTCGAGCTGGTCGAGGATCCGCTCGTCCTCGCCCAGAAGATTCTGTCGTGCGTCGTCCGCCTGGAGCAGCGTTGGGGCATCGTGCGGGTGGTCGACGTGCTGCGCGGCAAGCAGGACGACAAGCTGGCGGCGGCGGGCCACGATCGCCTGTCGACCCATGGACTGCTGGCGGAGCTGTCGGTCGGCGAGCTGCGCGGCTACATCGATCAGCTGATCGACGCCGGTTTTCTCCAGCAGACCGACGGCGACTACCCGGTCGTCCAGCTCACCGCGGCAGGAGGCGAGCTCCTGCGCGGCAACGCCGAGTGCCGTCTCTACCGGCAGGAGCGGCCGCGGCGAGCGCCGCGCAAGAAGGCGGCGCCATCCGGTGACGACTGGGCGGGGGTCGATCTCGAGCTGTTCGAGACGCTGCGCGAGCGGCGCCTCGAGCTGGCGCGGAGTCGAGAGGTGCCGCCGTACGTGATCTTCCACGACAGCGTGCTGCGCGACATCGCGCGATACCGCCCGACCTCGATCGGCGAGCTGCTCGAGATCAGGGGGGTGGGCGAGAAGAAGGCCGCCGACCTCGGTGACTCGTTCCTCGCCATCGTCGCCGACCACGCGGCGCGCCTGGTGGAGCGGGAAGCGGCACCGTGACGACCCGACGGCGGGCGAGCGCTCTTGTGCTGGCGGCCGCGATCACCGTCGGCGGCTGTCTCGAGCCGCCGATTCCGCCGCCGCCGCCGCGGCCGGTGCCGACCGCTCCCGAGACCGCAGCCGAAGCGCTGCGGCCGGTCGCCGATCGGGTGCTGCGCGAGCTGGTCGACGACGGCGACGTGGAGAGCCTGCGCCTGGCGCTCGCCCGCAACCGGCGCTGGCTCGCCGGCCAGCCAGCCGATCGCTCCCTCACTTTCGGTCCCCGGCAGGTGTCGGTCGATCTCCTGGCGTCGGCGCTCGACGAGCTCGACGGATGGCTGGCGGCGGGACTCACCCCCGAGGCGCTGGCGGCGCGCCTCGGCGAGCGCTTCGAGCCGATGGTCGACGTCGCCGACGGTCACGGGCGGATGCTCGTCACCGGCTACTACGAGCCGGTGATCGCCGGCAGCCGTCGCCGCTCGGCGGAGTACGCGGTGCCGATCTACGGGCCGCCGGACGACCTCTTTCGCATCGAGCTCGGCCCCTTCCGGGACGCCTGGGCGGGGGAGACGGTCGTCGGGTTGCTGCGCGGCAACCGGTTGCTCCCCTATCCCGACCGCCGCGAGATTCGCGAGAGCGGCCGGCTGCGAGGCCGCGAGATCGCCTGGGCGCGCGATCGCGTCGAGCTGTTCTTCGTCGAGATCCAGGGGAGCGGCGCGGTCGCCTTCGAGGACGGGGGAGAGCTGAGGATCGGATACGCCGGCTCCAACGGCCGCCCCTACCGCAGCATCGGCAAGCTGTTGATCGACGAAGGGGCGATCCCGCGCGAGCGGATGTCGATGCAGGCGCTGAAGCGCTATCTCGCCGAGCACCCCGACGAGGTCGATCGCATCCTCGACCACAACGCCTCGCAGGTCTTCTTCCGGGCGCTCGACGGGCCGCCGGTCGGCAACCTCGGAGTGCCGGTGACCGCCGGGCGGACGATTGCCGCCGATCAGACGCTGCTGCCGCCCGGCGCCCTCGGCTTCCTGCGCACCGAGGTGCCGGGCGTCGACGCCGACGGCGAGACGATCGGAGTCGCTCCGCTCCACCGCTTCGTGCTGATCCAGGACCGGGGTGGCGCCATCCGCGGTGCCGATCGCGCCGACTTCTTCTGGGGGCGGGGCGCCGAGGCGG
>JBPEXA010000434.1:0-3919 GCA_052032135.1 Thermoanaerobaculia bacterium
CGTCGTCGAAGGCGCGCACCGCGCCGACCGCGAGCGACGGCGGCGACAGGCGTCGCAGCTGCCGCCCGTCGGCGCCGTGGAGATAGAGGGCGCGGTGCCCTTCCTTTTCCGAGCTCCACAGGAAGCCCCCGTCCGCGCGCCAGCGGAAGTCGTCGTGGAGGTTGATCCAGGTCGGCCAGCGCTCGCTCATCCACGGGGTGCAGCCGCCGGAGCGGGGATCGCAGGCGAGCAGGTCGAGCCGCGTCTGGTCGCGGTCGAGGCGGGTGACGATCACCCGGTCGCCGGCGGGCGACCAGTGGACGCGCGCCAGGTAGCTGTCCGCCACCGGTCCGGTCTCGAGCCATTGGATCGCTCCGGTCTCGACGTCGGCGACGCCGAGCCGCACCTCCGGCAACACGCCGCCCGCCTTCGGATAGCGCTGCCAGCGGACCTCCGGCACCGCCGGCTGCGAGTCGACGATGGGGACCCGCGAGACGGCGGTCTCGTCGAACTGGTAGAAGGCGATCGCGTCGCCGCTCGGCGACCACCAGAATCCGGTCGAGTCGCGCCCCCACAGCTCCTCCCAGTAGACCCAGTCGGTCACGCCGTGGAGCAGCACGCCCTCCTCGCCCCCCTCGGTGAGCGCCCGCACCTCGCCGCTCGCGAGATCGACCCAGTGCAGGTCGAAGTCGCGAACGAAGGCGACGCGGTCGCCGGAAGGGGCGAAGGTCGGCGCCGTCTCTCCACCGTCGTCGGTCAGCGGCCGACGCCCGCCGCCGTCGAGCGACAGCCAGTGGGCGGCGTCGGCGGTCTCGAGGATCAGCGACCGGCCGTCGGGCGCCCACGTGTGGTCGTCGAGCTCGAGCTCGGAGAGGGGGAGCAGCTTCCGAGCGTCGTGCGAGCGGGCATCGAGGACCCACAGCGCCTCTCCCTCGCCGTCGTCCCACACGTAGCTCAACTGCGAGCCGTCCGGCGACCAGGTGATCTGAGAGGGTACCCGCCCTCCGGCGCCGTCGGCGAAGAGGACGTCGAAGTCGAGCTCGCCCCCGGCCGCGGAAAGGGTGACGAGAGCGGTGACCAGGGTGAGGGCGGGGAGGGCGCTCGGGGGTCGGCGGGTCATCGGTCGCGGCGCCGATGCTACCGAACGCGGGTCGCGGCCGGCGATCGCGTGTGGAATCGGGCGGGACCTTCGCTGGCGACGGGCCAACCCGCCTGATACCATGAGTTGTTTCGACAGAAGCCCTATGAGCCTCTACGGCGACAGGGAGGATCGAATGAAGCGCTGGATCATTGCTGTTTTGTTGGCGGCGTTGCCGATGGTGGCTGCGGCGCAGGGCGTCACCTCCATCGACATCAACGGTTCGACGGTGGAGGCGGAGATCGAGTTCGTCGGTGGGTTCGCGGCCGACCTCACCATCTCCTTCGGCACCGTCGTCGGCCTCACGGCCGCGTCGTTGGGCCTGTCGGCGACCACGGTGTCGCCGCTCGACCCCGATCTTCTCGATCGGATGCCCGATCCGTCGATCAGCATTCCGACGGGGTTCCCGGTCGTCCTCCAGATCGAGCCGCCGCTGACCTCGCCGCTGTCGTTCTCCGACACCGCGACCGTCGAGCTGCACACCCACAATCTGACCTACACGCCGAACTCCCCGTTGCGGCTGTTCAAGGCGCCGCTCGGCGGCACCTTCCAGGACATCACCGCCTTCAACGGCATGGGGAGCTACCGGGTGGGCGGCAGCACGGGCGGCTTCTCGGAGTTCATGATCGCCGTCGACATGCGGCCGATCAACGACGTGATCGACACCAAGTTCGCCTTGCTGCAGGCGGCCGTCGACTATGCGGAGTGCGACATCCCGCCGACGGTGATGACCAGCTTGCAGCAGAGCATCAACTCCGCCTGGACCAACTACTCGAGCGGCTATCTCGCCGAGGCGGCGGGGGATGTGGGCGACTTCATCGACACCGTCGAGGCCAATGCCGGGACGACGATCATGAATGTCTGGCGCGCCAGCCGCGATATCGACAACTCGGCCGGCACCCTGATCGAGCGGGCGGCGACGCTGCGCTTCAGCTTGAATCTGGCGTCGAGTTCCTAGATCGAAGCGAGGTCTCCAACGGCCGGATGATCGCTCGCCTGACGGTTCATCTTCCGCGGCAGCCGACGAAGACGCTCGTCGCCGATCGTCCGGGCGAGTACACCATCGGTCGCGATCCGAGCTGCGAGCTGGTGCTGGAGGACGCCCGCGTGTCGAGGCGCCACGCTTCGCTGGTCGCCGCCGACGAGCGGTGGCGGCTGGTCGACCTGGGGAGCAAGAACGGCGTGTCGGTCGAAGGGGAGCGGGTGCGGGAGACCGAGGTGGGCGAGGCGTGCTGGATCAGCTTCGGGGGCCTGATCGCGCGGTTCGAGCCGCTCGAGGCCGGCTCGACCTGGGCGCTCGAGCGATCGCGTCGCTGGCAGAGCTCTCTCGACGCCCACCAGGCGATGGCCCGGTCCGGCCAGGGGGCGGCCGAGCTCGTCGAGCGGCTGATCGCGTCGGTCCTCGACATCACCCGAGCCGAGCGCGGCTTCGTGGTGATGCCGGCGGCGGGCGGCCGGCTGCGCGTGGCCGGTAGCTCGGGAGCGGGGGCCGACATCGGCACCGAGTTCTCCGGCAGCGGCTCGACCGTGCGGCGGGTGCTCGACGGCGCGGCAGCGGTGGCGGAGTCGGACGTGATCGATGACGCCGTGCTCGCCGGCCAGCCGAGCGTCGTGGAGGGCGGCATTCGCGGGCTGGTCTGTCTGCCGCTCGAAGCCGGGGGCGAGCGCCTCGGCGTGCTCTACGCGGACAGCTCCAAGCCGGGCGCCGCCTTCGACGAGCTCGATCTCGAGATCGTCGAGGCGCTCGCGTCGCACGCGGCGCTGGCGCTCAGGGTCGAGGGGATGCGGCGCGAGCTCGAGGGGCTCGCGGGATCGCTCCCGACGGCGTTCGTCGCCCCCGGCGACGAAGAACGAGCCGACGGATGACCGACGCCCCCCGCCCGCCGGCGCACGACGACCCGCCGGTCGACGACGCGACGGTCACCAACGTCGCCACTGACGATCCGCTCGAGCGCGGCCACCGGATCGCCGGCCGCTACCGCGTTCGGCGCATGCTCGGCCTCGGGGCGATGGGGCTGGTCTACGAGGCGACCGACGAGGAGCTCGACGTCGACGTCGCGGTCAAGGTGCTGCGCCCAGAGTTCGCCAGCAACACCTCGCTGATCGAGCGCTTCCGCCAGGAGCTGTTGCTCGCGCGCCAGGTGTCGCACCCCAACGTGGTGCGCATCCACGACCTCGGCAAGGACGGCGACCTGCTGTTCATCACCATGGACCTCGTCGAGGGGCGCTCGCTCCGGGGCCTGATGGCGAGCGAGGGACCGCTCGACGCCGAGCGGGCGGTCGCCATCACCCACCAGCTCGCACGGGCGCTCGCGGCGGCCCACGACAAAGGGATCATCCACCGCGACCTCAAGCCGTCGAACGTGATGATCGACGGCGAGGGCAACGCGTTGATCACCGACTTCGGCGTCGCTCGCTCGATGCACGGCGCCGGCATGACGCGCACCGGGGTGGTGGTCGGAACGCCCGACTACCTGGCCCCGGAGCAGTACCGCGGCGAGGAGCTCGACGGCCGCTGCGACATCTACGCCCTCGGCGTCGTGCTCTACGAGATGCTGGCCGGGAAGCGCCCGTTCTCCGAGGGGACGGCGGCCGAGTCGATGGCGCAGCGGATGAGCGGCCCGCCGTCCGGCGTCGCCGACCTCGAGGCGGTGCCGGCGAATCTCAAGCACATCCTGCGCCGCTGCCTGGAGCCCGACCGGGAGCGCCGCTACCGGGACGCCCGCGATCTCGCCGAGGACCTCGCCAACCTCAGCCGCCCGCGACGGCAGGCGCCGCGACGTCGCACCGTGCTCGCCGTCG
>JBPEXA010000435.1:0-1541 GCA_052032135.1 Thermoanaerobaculia bacterium
GAGTAGTCAGTAGTGAGTAAGAAGGAGCGCCCGCTGAGTCGGTACCACCCCGCCGGCAGGCGGGTGAGGTACTGACTACTCACTACCCGCTACTGACTACCCGGCGCGCAGCGCCGGGAACAAATGTTCCCATATCGACGTTCGTCAGTGTGTAAGGGCCGGTGACATCGGGTAGATGGTCACCGGGAGCCCCCGTGCCGCAGGGTGCCAACTGGCACCCTCGATGGTGAGCGAAAAGTGAAAAAAGGGGGTTCACATTGAACACCGCCTTTGGCATAGTGGCCGGGCGGTGCCGGGAAGACACCGCACGCGATCGACTCCCTCACCGCCGACCGGCGTTGCTGCTGCTCGGTTCATGCCGACCAGAACTGCCCGCCGACGGCGCCGCGGGACCGGATCGCCCGGAACCTTCCCAGAGAGCGCAACTGATCCGAAGCCATGCCCAGGCTCGTATCAGGTATGAAGGACATGAGATGACACCGCAAGGTGTCAGTGACGTTGGAGGACCACTGCATGGCCGTTGCCGACAAGACTCGGCGTGCAACCGCGACCGCACCCGCTGACGCGAAGACGCGGCGGGAGCGTGAGCGCAATCGCAACAAGCTGACCGATGAGCGCGGTCGGCTGACCACCGACCTGGTCAGCCAGTACCTCACCGCCATCGGCGAATACGACCTGCTCACCGCCGAGCAAGAGGTCGAGCTCGCCCAGATGATCGAGTCGGGCGAGGAAGCAGCGGTGCGCCTCGAAGACCGCGACTTCAGCGGCAAGAAGGAAGAGATCGAGCTGCGGCGCAAGTTCCGCAAGGGCCGTGAGGCGAAGGACGCATTCCTGACCGCCAACCTCCGGCTCGTGGTCGCCAATGCCCGCCGGTACGCCAACACGTCGGGGATCGACTTCCTCGACCTCATCCAGGAAGGCAACCTGGGCCTGATCCGCGCCGTGGAGAAGTTCGACTGGCGCAAGGGCTTCAAGTTCTCGACCTATGCCACCTGGTGGATTCGCCAGGCGATCACCCGGGCCATCGCCGACAAGTCGCGCACCGTGCGCATCCCCGTGCACCTGCACGACACGCTGGCGGCGGTCCGCGCCGCTCAGGCGAGCCTCAAGGCCGAGCTGGGTCGCGACCCCAAGCCCGCCGAGATCGCCGAGGAAGCCGGAGTCACGCTCGACAAGGTCGAGCTGGCGCTGGGTGTCGCCGACACGGTGTCGCTCGAGCAGCCTGTCGGTGAAGACGGTGCGCAGCTGGGCGACTTCATCGAGGATGAGGACGCCGCCGATCCGGTGCGTCTCACCGAGGAGATGGACGTCGCCAACAGCCTGCGCCGGTCGATCGACCGCCTGCCCGATCGCGAAGGTCGGATCCTGGCGCTCCGGTACGGCTTCTACGACGGCGTGCCCCGCACCCTCGAGGAGATCGGGGAGGAGTTCAACCTCACGCGGGAGCGCATCCGCCAGCTCGAGAAGCTGGCCCTGTGCCGCCTCCGCCACCCGTCGTTCGGCATCCGCGAGCAAGATCTGATCTGAGCGGCGCCTTCGGC
>JBPEXA010000436.1:0-2373 GCA_052032135.1 Thermoanaerobaculia bacterium
GCCGCTCGCCGGCGGCGATCAGATTGGCCTTCGCGAAGCCGCGCTCCTGGGAGAGCACCTCGCCGTCCGCGAGGCGCACGGTCTTGAGGAAGGCGGGACCGAAGTCGCCGCTCGAGGCGTAGACGGTGCCGTCGATCAGCACCGCCGATTGGTGATGCACCTGGACCTGGCGGCTCGCCCACAGTTCGTCCACTTCGACCCCCTCCTCGGTGCGGCGCAGCCGCAGCGCCCGACTGCCGCTGCCGTAGGCGGACGACACGAAGAGGGTGTCGTCGCCGTCCCAGATCGGCGTCGATGCGTTGACGAAGTAATCGGTCTTGTGGTCCGCCCGCCACAGCACCTCACCGGTCGCCGGATCGAGGCCGGCGATCTCGTCGGCGACGAAGACGACGATCTGCTCGCTGCCGTCGAGGTCGATCACGATCGGCGAGGCGAAGGCGGGCTCGAGGCCGCTCGCCGTCCACAGGGAAGCGCCGGTTGCCGGGTCGAGCGCCAGCACCGCGGCCTCCGGGCTGCCCCCGATGACGATCAGGCGACCGTCATGGAGCAGCGGGCTGGCGGCGTAGCCGAGCTGCAGCGGCCCGAACTTGCGCGACGCGAGGTCGACGCCCTGCCACAGTTCCCGAGACCAGATCTCGCTGCCGTCGGCGGCGTCGAGGCAGACCAGCCGCCCCGCCATGCCGGCGGCGTAGAGCCGGCCGTCGGCGACCAGCGGGGTGACGTGCGGTCCGTAGCCGAAGTCCGCGTAGAAGGTCTCCCAGATCGGTCGCGCCGCCCAGCTGTGCACCCACACCGTGGCGCCGGTGCGGCGATCGAGGGCGGTGACGTGCTCACGATCGTCCTTCCGGTACATGGTGAAGAGGCGGTCACCGACGACGGCGATCGCCGAGTTGCCGTCGCCAAGCTCGCGGCGCCAGAGCACCTTCGGCCCGTCCTCGCCCCAGCCGGCGAGCTCGGCTCCGGTGACCTGGAAGTCGCGCTCGGGACCGCCCCACTGGGGCCAGCTCGAGGGCTCGGCGGAGACCGCGGTGGTGGCGAGCAGCAGGCAGACGAGCGCGGTCGGAGGGCATGGGCGACATCTGGAGGGGGTGCACTTCATGAGGGAAGGCTATGCCACCGTCCGCGAGGGCGGCAACAGCGGTGCGACGTCGGAATGCCGACCGACCGCCCCGGAGTTCTCGCCGGTGACCGCGAACACTCTCGACTCACGGAGGTGGCCTCATGCTGAAGAACGGAATCCGATGGTGGGCCGTCACGCTCGCGGCGGCTCTGGCGCCCGCCGCCGGCGCCACGACCGATGTCGACCTCGAGCTCGTCAACCGCGCCCTGGCAGGGAACCGCGCGCAGATCGAGCTCGTCGGCGAGGTGGAGCCGGTGATCGGCGCGCGTGCCGTGACGGTCGGGCCCGAGATCACCTCGTGGCGGACGCGCGCGGGAGAACACCGTGTTGCGACCGATCGGGTCGAGCGGATCACGCTGACCGGCAAAGGCCGGTCGCTGCGCTGGATGCGGCGCGGATTGGCGATCGGGGCGGGCGTCGGTCTCCTCGGCGGGCTCGGCTACTCGGAGAGCGACGGTTGGTTCCGGGAGTCTCCGGACGCCGGTGACCTGGCGACCGGCGCCGCCGTCGGCGGCTCGCTCGGCGCCGCTGCCGGCGCCCTGCGCGGCGACGTCGTGGTCTACGAACGCTCGCCCTGAGACTCACCGACCCGCCGGCTGCCGCTTGCCGAGGTCATGGTGCGTCGACCCGCGCTTCGGTGCCGAGGGCGGAGTTGAGCAGCACCGCCTGGAGGATTACCAAAGCGACGGCGATCCGATCTCTCGTGGTGTGATCGGCGCCCTCCCGCCAGAAGAGGGCGATGATCGCCACGGTGAGCAGCAGGCTGAAGACCACCACCTTGCGGTAGCGGGGCGGGAGCTGCGGCCATGTGGGCTCGGGGAGCCCCCGGACCCGTCGCAGCCAGAGGACGCTCAGCACCAGCATCACGGCGGACAGCAGCGGCCCCACGATCGACAGGTCGACCGCCAGTCCATAGGCGTCGCCCCGCAGCTCGAGCTGCTGCTCCCGGTCGAGCACGCCGATCACCATCGACAGCAGGATGGTCGCGTTCCAGCCGACCAGCGGCACGGCGTAGCTGCGCGAAGTGGGCCGCCGCTGACCGAGAACGACCAGCGCCCACCCCCAGGCGGCGAAGGCGACCACCAGCTCGAAGCCCTGCTCGACGCCGCTGCCGTGGATGCCGAACAGCCCCCATTGATACGCGCTGTTGAACGTGGCGCGATAGACGATCAGCGTCGGGAAGACGGTGAGCACCGCGACCCACAGTCGGAGGGCGTGGACCCCCCAGAAAAGCCGCTGGTCGACGTTGGTCA
>JBPEXA010000437.1:0-3195 GCA_052032135.1 Thermoanaerobaculia bacterium
CCGGCGATGATGGCCGCCCGCGACCTGTCGGGAATCGACGAGGCGCGCCCGGGCAACTACGCGCTGTTCGACTTCATGCAGGTCGGCCTCGGCTCATGCCGGGTCGCCGACTGCGCCGCCACCGTGCTCACCGCGGTGGTGTCGAACGCCGCCGGCCACGGCGTCATCGACGCCGGCGCCCTCGCCCTCTCGAAGGACCCCGGGCTAGGCCGTGTCGAGACCTACGGCGAGATCTTCGAGCCCGACGGCTCCGGGCGGTTGAGCGACGAGCTGCGGGTCGCCGCTCTGTCGCAGGAGCACGGCAAGCTCTCCGCCGCCGTCCCGGTCGGCACCCGGCTGCGGGTGCTCCCCAACCACTCCTGCCTCACGGTGGCCCACTTCGACGAGTTCGTGGTGGTGCGCGGCGACGCGGTCGTCGACCGCTGGCCGATCCACCGCGCCCGCTGACGACGCGACGACCGCGGGCGGTCGGGAGGTCTCCCCACCCACCGGGGTGTCGCGTCGCCCCGACCGCTCCGGTTACGGTGGTCGGGAAGAGCGGGAGGGAGACCGATGATCCCCATCGTGCCGCACGTCGAGCCCTCGCCGGAGGCATCCGCCCGGCGCCGCGCGCGACGCCTGGCCGGCCGGTTGCGCCGCGTCGACAGCTTCGACGCCGGCCCGCTGTTCGAGCCGTGCCGGGTGGTCGAGCTGGAGACCGGTGGGGCGTTGCACCTCGACGACCTCAGCGAGATCCCGCTGCTCGATCGCTATCACGACGTCAGCTTCATGGAGGACCGCGCCCGGCTGCGGGCGGCCGACGGCGACGTCGTCGCCAGCTGCAGCGAGCCGGTCGCCGGGTTCGAGAGGTACTGCGAGCGCCGCCTCGGGCTCGGCGTGGTCGACTGGCTGCGCCCGCGCCCGTGGCGGTCGGCTCTGTCGGTGGCCGGCGCCTGCTGGTCGGACCGCGAGGTGCGGCGGAAGCTGGTCGCCGCCTTCGCCGAGGGCCGTCTGCGCTACCTCCACCCGCACCTCGGCAGCTTCCCGGTGTGGGCGTTGGCGTCGCTGCTGCGGGAGGCGAGCGGCGCACCGGTGGAGGTGATCGCGCCGCCGCCGCAGCTGACCAGGAGGGTCAACGACAAGGTGTGGTTCGCCGACGTCGTGCGACGGCTGTTCGGGCGACGGGCGGTACCGCCGTCGTTCGCCGCCTGGAACACCTCGACGCTGGCGCGAGTGGTGGCGGTCGCCGCCGAGCGCAGTGATCGGATCGTCGTCAAGGTCCCCGACTCCGCCGGCGGGGCCGGCAACTTCGTCTTCGACGCCACGACCCTTCGCGGCCTGCCCGTCGGCCGCCTGCGAACGGTCCTCGGGCACCGGCTGGCGCCGGCGCGGTGGGAGGGCGACCGCCCGCTGCAGGTGAGCACGTGGGAGAGCGACGTCCTCTGCTCGCCGTCGTCGCAGCTGTGGATCCCTCCGGCCCGGCAAGGAGCGCCGATCGTCGAGGGGATCTTCGAGCAGCTCGTCCACGGCGACGCCGCGGAGTTCGTCGGCGCCCGACCGGCCCGGCTACCGGCCGCTCTCCACCACGGCCTGGCGGAGTGCTCCTGGCTGCTCGCCCGACTGTTCCAGCGGCTCGGCTACGTCGGGCGGTGCTCGTTCGACACGCTGCTGATCGGGTCGACGCTCGGCGACGCGAGGATCGAGTTCATCGAGTGCAACGGCCGCTGGGGCGGCACCTCGATTCCGATGACGCTGATGAACCGGCTGTTCGGCGACTGGGAGCGGGTTCGCTTCGCGACCCGCGCCTGTTCGGTGCCCGAGGCGCGCGGCCTCACCTTCGAGCAGCTCTGCGACGGTCTCGGCGACGATCTCTACGACCGCCGTACCGGTCGCGGCCGGGTGGTGCTGTTCAACCCCGGACGCCTGCAGTCGCACGGCGGCATCGATCTCATCACCTGGGGGACGACGGCGGAGGCTGCCGGTCGGGCGCTGGCGGAAGATCTCCCTCGACGCCTGCGGCAGATAGCGTCGCCGGCAGTCGACGCCGCATCGGCGGCTAGAGCTCCAGCGCCCGGCACGCCATCGACGGGTCGACCACCAGCAGCGACCGGTCGGCGACCTCCGTCCACGGTTCGTCGGTGATCGGTTCCGAGGCGACGATCTCCGCCCGATAGCGGTGCCCCTCGTGGTGATGGATATGCGGGATGCCGCAGATCTCGCAATCGTGGACGCCGTCGCGGGAGAGGCGCCAAAGCGAGTTGCGCCAGCGCGAGGCGAAGAGCACCCGGCCGTCGGTCAGCAGCACGTTGAGCTTGGCGGATCGGGTTGCTTCCGCGGCCTCCGCGCGGGCGGCGACCTCGGCGATCGCGTCGCCGATCTCGCGAGCGGCACGGTCGACGGCGGCGGCCGAGCTCAGTTCGAGAGCGCCGGCGCGATCGAGCCGGCTGAGCAGCCAGAGGAAGAGCAGCTCACTGTCGGTCGTCCCTCTCCGCAGCTCGCGGTAGGGCGGGAGGAGCTCGGCCGCCATCGTCTCGCCGACGACGTCGAAGCCGGTGATCGTCCCGTTGTGGGCGAACGCCCAGCGGTCCTGCGTGAACGGGTGGGTGTTGTCGGGCGACGGGGTGCCGACCGTCGCCTGCCGGACGTGGGCGAGCACCGTCGTGCTGTAGGCACGCTCGGCGGCGAGACCGAAGTGCAGGTCGTCGAAGGCGGCGGTGTGGCGCCGCTCGAGGGTCGGATGGGCGTTGGCGTAGAAGGCGATCCCCCAGCCGTCGGGGTGGGAGGAGCGTCGGGCGTCCGAGCGGCTCTGCGCGAGCAGCGCGTTCTGCGCGTAGACCAGGCTGCACTCGACCTTGGTCTCCTCGTTGGCGCGGAAGCCGTAGAGGCGGCACACGGGCTCAGCCGGCGGTCGCTTCCAGGCCCGCCTCGACGTCGAGCGACGTCCACCGGCGCGCCTTGCCGCGCAGAGCGAACAACCGCGCCAGCAGCTCCTGCTGGTGGTCGTCGGCGAGGCGGTCGAGGTGGGAGAGGAGCGTGCCGCAGGTCGCGATGTGCTGCTGGGCGGTGGTGAGCCGGGCGATCAGGGCTCGCCGCTCGTCGTCCGCGAACGGCTGCGTCGCCGGGCGTCGTCGCACGGCCGCGACCGCTTCGCGCCCCTCGTCGTGCTCGTCGTAGAGCCGATCGATCTCGGCGAGGCCGAGCACCTCTCGCAGCGAC
>JBPEXA010000438.1:0-3990 GCA_052032135.1 Thermoanaerobaculia bacterium
TCGAGCACCGAGCCGGTGACCGGCGAGGCGCATGGAGAGGGCGTCGAACGCCGCCGCCACATGGTGCTGCTCGTCGACCTCGAAGCGCCGGTCGGCCATCTGCTGAACGCCCTCGCCGGCATGCGGCGCATGGTGCGCAAGCAGCTCGCCCCCAGCGATCTGGCGGTGGTCGCGGTGCAGACCGACGCCGGCGCCCTGATGCTGTGGGGGTTCAGCGACCAGCGGCAGCTGCTCGATCTCCAGCTCGACGTCATCGAGGCGCTGATCGGCGCCGAGCCGCGCCGCGCGGACGAGCTCTTCACCCGCATGGAGCGCCTCGAGCGCACCGCGCCCGCCAACCCCTTCTCGGTCGACGAGCTGCGCGCCTTCTCGGCGGCCATCCGCCGCCCCGCCACCTTCGAGATCTTCGACCTGCGGGACGCCGGTGGCGCGGAGCTCGGGGCGCGGGCGCAGTCGCTGCTCGAAGAGGACTCCGAGCTCGACCCCACCGCCGCCCGCTTCACCGAGGTCGACGATCCGTTCTACGCCAGCGCCCTCGCCTCGGAGGCGCAGCGCCACGCCTCGATGGCCGATCTCGCCCGCCTGCTGCGCAACGTTCCCGAGCCCAAGCACCTGGTCTACTTCTCGGGCCGCCGGGCGAAGGACCTGGTGGCGCGCGGCGGGTCGCAGCTGCTGGGGTCGCTGTGGGAGCTGACCAAGACGCTCAACTCGACCGGCTGGGTGGTGCAGGGGATCGACGTCGAGGGGGTGCCGGCGACCACCCGCTCCGGCGCCGGGGTCGACATCGGTCCCGAGGAGTTCTCGGACGGAGCGATCGAGCGGGTGATGGGGCTCGGCGCCCGCCAGCATCCGGTCCGCACCGGCTTCAACGCCGAGCTGCTGCACGCGCTGACCGCCGACACCGGCGGCCAGCTGTTCGAGAACTACAACTCGATCGAGGAGGCGACCGGCAAGCTGCTCGACCGCACCGCGGTCAGCTACCTGCTCGCCTTCGAGCCCGGGCCCGGCAAGCCGGTCGGCGAGTTCCGCGAACTCGAGGTGCGGGTCCGTGACCTGCCGCGCCGAGCGGTGGTCGGCCACCGCCCCGGCTACGCGCTCGCCGCGCCGCTCGCCGGCGAGCTCGAGCCGGTCCCCGCGCCGTCGCCGCTCTGAGCGCCGTCCGCGGCCGGCAGCCGGCGGCCGAAGTCGAGGAGCACCGGCAGCAGCAGAAGGTTCTCGAAGAACTCGATCCGCATGGTGACGAGCACGGCGAGGTGGAAGAGGGCGATCGCCGGCACGAAGACGGTCCGAAAGCGCCGGGAGACGAGACAGAGCGGCGCCAGCACCTCGAGCGCGGTGACCGCGGCGAGGCCGGCGTTGAGCGCCGTCCGGGCGTGGCGCCACTCGAGCAGCCACGGGCCCCAGTCGAGGTCGACGAACCACGGCTGCGGGGCGTAGAAGAGGATGCCGCCGACCATCAGGTCACCGCCGAAGATCGCCGCGCCGCCGTGGACCAGCCGCGACACGCCGACCATGGCGTAGGTGGCGCACAGCACGGCGGCGAAAGCGAACAGCGGCCGGCCGTCGCGGTGGAAGCCGCCCGTCGCCGCGTCGCTCTCCTGCGTCCCGGGCCAGCGGTCCGGCCAGCGGTCGATCCAGGCGAAGGCGGTCAGCAGATAGACCGCCAGCAGCGCCGGCACCTCGGCGTGGTTCATGAACGAGCTGAAGCCGCGCACGAACGACTGCTCGACGGTGATCAGCAGGCAGCAGACGATGGCGGCCGGTCGGAAGGTGCGGCCGACCATGGCGCCGGCGCAGGCGGCGATCAGCAGCAGGCGGATCGCCGGCAGCACTCCCGGCGCCCAGAGCCACCCCTCGAGCGACGGGGGGAGCCACCCGAGGACCCCGACCGGGGCGTAGTAGCCGCGCGGCAGCGCCGCCAGTCGCTCGAACGGGTGGAGCAGGTAGTAGACCGCCCACAGGCCGAACACCCAGCGGGTGAAGAGCCATCGCGCGGCGTTGCCCGCACGCTGGTGGAGCAGCGTCATCGTCCGCCGCCCGCCGGCCCCGCGATCTCGCGCAGCAGCGCCGTGCCGCGCTCCCCCGGCGCGCCGACCGGCACGCGCACGCGCACCACTCGCACCGTCTCGATCGCCTGATCGGGATGGCGCTCCTGGTGGAGGCGCGCCAGCGCCAGCAGCACGTCGTCGTAGATCGCCGTCAGCCGCTCGTCGTCGAGGTCGTCGAGCGCCTCGCCGAAGCGGACGAAGCCGACCCAGAAGCGGCTGCGGCCGAGCGACGGGATCAGCCGCACCGGGTTGAGGTCGAATCGGCGCCCTTCGGCGGTCACCGCCTCGAAGCGGTGGTAGACGACCTCCTCGGCCACCCACGGCCGGGTGAACATCTGCCAGTCGCCGAGCGGGAAGGTGGCGCGCTTGGCGAGGGTGAGGTGGCCGGCGAGGATCAGTCCGCCGGCGACCAGCAACGTCAGCCTGTGGGGGGCCGGCCAGCCGGCCAGCGCGCGCCGCACCGGCGGCGCCGCCAGCACCGCGGCGAGCGGCAGCCACAACAGCAGGCCGAGCAGCGGCATCGCCAGCGGCGAATCCCACGCCGCCGCCGCCTGCCGCAGCGGTCCGGCGCGCAGCAGCCAGGCGGCGGCGCACGCCAGCAGCCAGACGGCGGCGAGCACCGCCGCCCAGGGGAACCGTCGCCGCCGGGACATGGTCGAGCAGTGTACGACGCGACCGTGCCGCCGCGGCGGCGGCGGCGGCGACATATCCTGCCGCCATGTCGACCGCCGGCTTCGTGCGCGCCTGGTATCTGCAGGAGGCACTGCGGGAGCTGGTCCTCGCCTATCCGATCTACGCCATCCTCATCGGCCGCGCGGGGGTCGGCCCGCTCGGACTGTCGGTGCTCTTCATCGCCTGGTCGGCGACCGCCCTCGTCTTCGAGATCCCCACCGGCACCCTCGGCGATCGCCTGCCGCGCCGCTGGCTGATGATCGCCGGCCAGCTGCTGAAGGCGAGCTGCTTCCTCCTCTGGTGGCTGGCGCCGAGCTTTCCGGGGTTCCTCGCCGGCTTCGTCGCCTGGGGGATCGGCGGCAGCCTGCGCTCCGGCGCCGCCGAGGCGCTGCTCCACGACACCCTCGCCGCGCGGGGCGAGGCGCACCGCTTCCTCGAGGTCTACGGCCGTGGCGAGGCGGCCGCCGCCGGCTCGGTGACCGTCGCCATGGCGCTCGGCGGCTGGGCGGCGGAGAGCGGCTTCACCCTGCCGCTGGTCGCCTCCGCGCTGGCGCCGCTGGCCGCCGCCGCGGTGGTCGCGGTCGCCATCCCGGAGCCGCCGCGCGAGCGTGACCCCGGCGACGAGGAGCCGTTCCTCGCCACCCTGAAGGTCGGCCTGCGCGAGGCGGCCGGCTCGCCGCCGGTGCGCCGGCCGATCGTCTGGCTGTGCGCCGCCGGCCTGGTCCACGAGACGGGCGAGGAATACTTCGGCCCCTGGCTCGAAGCGGCGGGCCTCACCCTCGCCGCCGTCGGCGCGGTGGCGGCGCTCACCAACCTCGCCCGTGCCGGCGGCGCGCTCGCCGGCGCGCGGCTGCGACCGTCGGCTCCGGTGCCGCTGCTCTACGGCGGCGGCGCGCTGGCGCTGGCCGCCGCCGCCTGGGGGCGCGGCATCGTGCTGGTCGTCTCCCTGGCCCTCTTCGTCGGCCTGGTCGCCGCCGCCAGGGTGGTGGTGCAGGCGCGCCTCCAGCACGCCATCCGCACCCACGCGCGAGCGACGGTCACCTCGGTCGCCGGCTTCGCCCAGGAGGTGGTGGCGCTGCCGCTCTACCTGGCGATCGGCCTGGTGGCGGCGCGATCGAGCTGGGCGGTGGTGTTCGCCGCCCTCGCCGGCTACCTGCTGGCGGTGTCGGCGGCGCTGGCGGTCGGCGACCGCGATTCGCGGCGCGAGCGCCCGGGACCCTGGCGCCCCGGGGGCGTATAATCGCCGCCACGTTCACCACAACTGATGGAT
>JBPEXA010000439.1:0-1887 GCA_052032135.1 Thermoanaerobaculia bacterium
ACGCTCGTCCCGTTGCTGCCCGATCT
Organism: Thermoanaerobaculia bacterium; assembly: GCA_052032135.1. GTDB lineage: Bacteria > Acidobacteriota > Thermoanaerobaculia > Multivoradales > JAHEKO01 > CALZKB01. The sequence continues at coordinate 27 of JBPEXA010000439.1, forward strand.
CGAAGGGGCGCCCCCGAAGGCGCCGCACGTGACGCTCGCTCGCTTCGGACGCCGGGCCGGCAGCCGGGAACGCGCTCTCGCCTCCCGCGCCGTGACGGCGACCGGGCTCGGCGACTGGTCGGCGCCGTGGTCGGTCGATCGCGTCGATCTGATGGAGAGCCGGTTGACGCCGTCGGGGGCGGTCTACGGGCGCCTCGCCACCGTCGATCTGGACGGATGAGCGGGCGTCAGGCGTCCGGCCACAGCCAACCGAAGGCGCCCGCCGTCACCAGGGCGTAGAGCAGGCCGTCGAAGACCGACTTGGCGGTCGCCGACCACGGCGCCCCCTTCCAGATCGAGCCGACGACCTCGCTCAGGCCGTAGGTCATGAACGCGATGGTGCCGGCGAAGCGGAAGATCGAAAGGTAGCTGGTGCCCGGCGCGTGGGTGCGGCCGGCGAGGTAGGCGATGAAGACGCCGACCACCACGGTGAAGGCGAACCAGAGCGTGAGGTGCCGCGCCATGTCGGGCAGGCCGCTGGGCGTCACGGTGACGAACCCGACCGGACCGCGCTTCCAGCGCTCGGCCATCTCGGGATCCTGGAGGTCCTTGTAGTCGGCGCAGTAGGGGAAGTGGTAGAGGCCGGGGCGCACGCCCCCTTCGCGCAGCAGGGCGAGCACACTGTCCTCTTCGGGCAGCTGCCGGTACTCGCGGTTGTGGTACTTGAACACCATGTGCAGTACCGAGCTGACCGCGAAGACCAGCACCGCCGACACGACGATCGGCATCCAGAGCGAGAGCAACGGGATCATCGGCTCCTCCTCCTCGGCATGGCGGCGCGGCACGGCGCCCCCGTGAGGCCCGCACGGAAGCGGGTCCTTGTCTGGAAACGGCTTGCCGGCAGTCTACCAGCCGCGGCGCTGGGATCCGGCTAGCGGACGTGCCAGCGCAGGCCGACCGAGACGAGCTCGGCGTCGTAGTCGGCCGACGTCGCTTCGACGATGGCGGTGAGCGCGGGCGTGAGCGCCGCCTCGAGCCCCAGCGCGCCGAAGAGATCGTCGCCCTCGAAGAGATCGAGAGGACCGAAGAACGGTGCCGTCACCGAGGCTTCCCACGCCGCGATCCCGAGCCTCCCGCGCAGCGCGAAGCGGTCGTTGATCGGCCAGCGGGGGACGACCGACAGCGTCCACGCTTCGAGCTCGGCGGTCAGGGGGATGGCGACCAGGTCGCATCGCGTCCCCTCGACGCACAGCAGGAGGATCTCCGGATCGATGCCCGGGAACTCCGCGATCAGGCGCTCGATGAACGACTGCGGGCAGATCTCCGCGCCGTCGGGGCACAGCGCCCCGCTGCCGGTGAACTCGCCGAGATCGTGGAATCCGGCCTGCACGGCGACGTAGCGGTTGATCGCGTAACCGACCTCGGCGCCGGCGGTCGAAGCGTCGTCGTCGAAGAACTTGAGGTGGGTGCGGCCGAGGGTGGTATCGAGCGAGGTCTCGCCGAAGAAACCCTCGACGTACCAACCGCGGTGATCGTCGGCCGGCGCGGCCACCGCCGTGAGGCCGGCGACCAGCGCACAGCAGCAACAACGTAGGAACGGGGTCATGTGGGTGGCTCCTTGGAAATCCGCCCCATTGCAACCGGCCAATCGGAGGGTCGATTCCCGTGACGGTCAGGGCGGGGTGGAGCCGGGCGGAGCGAGCCACACTTCGTGGAGGTGCAGCCAGGTCAGCCCGTTGGGGGCCTCCGGATCGGGGCCGAAGAGCACCGAGCTGAGGCGGCCGAGCGAGCGCTCGCCCTGCTCGTGCCACTCCTCGTAGGTGGCGAGCACCCAGCCGTCGGGCGAGCTCTGCAGCACCCGGACGTCGGCGATGCGGATGCG
>JBPEXA010000044.1:0-4678 GCA_052032135.1 Thermoanaerobaculia bacterium
CGTCGGCCTCCAGCGCGCGCTCGAGGTCGACCACCGCCTCGAGGGGATCGCAGTCGAGGAAGATCCTCTCCACCGCGTCCTCCGCCTCCGCCCGGCTGTCGGCGACCACCATCGCCACCGGCTCGCCGAGGTGGCGGATCTTGTCGCGCGCCAGCGGCACCTGGGTGCGCTCGTGGAAGACCGCGCCGGCGACCGGTGGCGGCGGCACCAGCAACGGCCCCGGGCGCCAGTAGTCGCCGAGATCGGCGGCGGTGTAGATCGCCCGCACGCCCGGCGCGTCGGCGGCCAGCGAGACGTCGACCTCGTTGATGCGAGCGTGGGCGAACGGGCTGCGCAGGAAGGCGACGTGCAGCATCCCGGGGCGGTGGACGTCGTCGACGAACAGCGCCCGCCCGGTCAGCAGCCGCGGGTCCTCGTTGCGCTCGACCCGGCGCCCGACGTGACGGCTCAACCCTCCTCCTCGGCCGGCAGGTAGCGCTCGGCGAACGCCTCCAGCGCCTGTTCGAAGATCGCCATCGGCGGTCGCACGAGCCCGGCTCCCACCTGCCCGACGCCCGCCTCCTTGTGCGCGATGCCGGTGTTGACGCGGGGGGTGACGCCGAGCTCGACGACGCTGCGCAGGTCGATGCCGACCGGGGTGCCGCGGAAGCCCAGGGCGGGGATCGAGAAGTGCTCGTGCTCGGCGATGGTGATCTCGTACATCTCGAGGGTCGCGTTGCGAGCCTCCTCGGGGGCGCCGCCGACGAAGTTGACGATCGCCGGTGCCGCCGCCATGGCGAAGGCGCCGATGCCGGCGGTCTCGGTGATCGTGCTGTCGCCGATGTCGGGATTGGCGTCGTCGCTCGAAAAGCCCGAGAAGTAGAGGCCGTCGGGCACCTCGGCCGGAGCGGTGAACCAGCGGTCCTCGAGCCCGCTCACCCGGATGCCGAAGTCGGTGCCGTTGCGCGCCATGGTGGTGACCACCGTGCTGCCCTCGACCCCGTGGGCGGCGTCGGCCATCACCTTGCAGGCGGCCATCACCGGGTTCAGCACGCTGAGCGCGTTCTCGCCGAGGACGTCGATCACCTCCGCCGCCAGGCCGGCGTCGTCGGCCACCCGGCTGATCGCCGGCGCCAGATGGCGGGTGAAGAGCAGCGAGCCGGCCTTGTTGCGATTGTGGCCCTCGTCCCCCATGTGCAACGCCTCGGCGATCAACGCCCGCAGGTCGATGCCGTCGGTCGCTTCGAGCGCCGCCGCCAGCAGCGGACCCATCCGCTCGTTGAGCCACCGCAGCCGGTCGAGCACCTCCGGCGCGTAGGCGCCGTAGCGCAGCACCTTGCCGTACCCCTCGTTGAGGGTCGACCACGCCTTCCCCTTGCCGTCGGCGTTCTCCACCACGTAGACCTGCATCGACGGCGACACGACGCCCGCCATCGGTCCGACGCACTGATGGTGGTGGCAGGGGGAGAAGGCGATCTCCCCCTGCTCGACGAGGTGGATCGCCGCCTCCCGACTGTCGGCCAGTCCCTCGAACAGCAGGGCGCCGATCACCGCGCCGCGCAGTGGCCCGGACATCCGGCTCCACTCGATCGGCGGACCGGCGTGGAGGATCCGCTTGGCGTCGAGCCCCGGCACCAGGTCACCGGCGATCCCGACCGTGCGCAGCACCGGCCGCGCGGCCATCATCCGCTGCACGGCGGTGCGGTTGGCTCGATCGATGTTCATCCCGTCTGCCTCAGCCGCTGGAGGAGGTTGGCCAGTTTCTCATTCCCCCCCGCCGGCGGCCGCCAGTCGACCTGCTGCACCGCCACCTCCTGCTCGACCAGGCTGTCGTGGAACAGCTCGACGCCGACGTTGATCACTCCGCGCGGCGCCTCCAGGACGTCGGCCTCCTCCATCGGCTCGGCGGAAGGCAGGCAGCGGGCGAGCACGCGATCGAGGGCGCGGTCCATGGCGGCGACCACTTCGGCGCCCGCTTCGGTGAGGGCCTCCCGCTGACCGTCGATCTCCTGCGGATCGACGTCGGTGCCGACCAGCAGGGCGACGACGTCGAGGTCGTCGCGCCGCTCTCGCGCCGCGCGCACCGCCGGCGCCAGGGCGGCGGCGGGGTCGGGGTGGGCGCCGTCGCCGAGCACGACGTCGAGCACGACGACCGCCACGTCCGGATCGCTCGCACAGTGCTCGAGGTGCTCGCCGACGATCTGCGGGTCGATCATCGGGTGCGGGCGGCCGATCGTGAACTGGTCGGCGCCGAGATCGAGGACGACGTGACCGGCGCCGTGGTCGAGGTCGACCCACCTCTCCGCGCCGCGATGGTGGAGGTTGGTGGCGAGCTCGGGGAGGATCGGCGTCAACCGCTGCACCGCCTCCTGCGCCAGCGTACCGCCGGAGAACAGGCCGCGGACGACGCCCCGCGCCGCCGACGGCACCGGCGCCGCCGGTGGACCGTCGAGCAGCGCGACGGCCGTCGCCGCCGCGTCTTCCAGGTCGACGGCGAAGTGGAGCCGGCCGAGACGGCGGCCGGGCGGCGCCGCGCCCTGGAAGTGGACGACCACCGGCTTGCCGACCGCCGCCGCCCGGGCGAGCAGCTTCGAGGCGACGCTCGCGTGCGGTGGCTTCGACACCACGACGATCACCTCGGTGGCGTCGTCGGCCGCCAGCGCGTCGAGCGCACGCAGCGCGGTGGCGCCGTCGACCGCCTGAGAGAGGTCGCGGCCGCCGATGCCGACGCCGTGGGAGATGCCGGCATCCTTGGCGTGGACGCTGCAGGCGACCGTCTGCAGCCCGGTGCCGGAGGCGGCGACGACGCCGATCGCCCCGCGCCGCACGCGATTGGCGAAGCCGAGCCCGATACCGCCGAGCATCACGGTGCCGCAGTCGGGGCCGAGCAGCCAGCGGCGGCGCTCGCCCGCCAGCGCCTTGAGCTCGATCTCCTCCTCGATCGGCACGTTGTCGCTGTAGAGGAAGACGTGGCGGTCCGCCTCGAGCGCCTGGCGGGCGACCTCGGCGGCGTGCTCGCCGGGCACCGACACCGCGACCCAGTCCGCCTCCGGCAGCAGGGCGAGCGCGGTCGCCAGGCTCTTCGGCCGGTAGTCGCCGACCGCGGCGGTGCGGCGCTCGGCCATCAAGCCGTCGAAGGCGTCCAGCGCCTGCCGCGCCGCCGCCTCGGTCGCCCCCTGGACCACGATCAGCAGATCGTCGGGACGAGCGTCGGCACCCGGCGCCGACAGCCCGGTCTCGGCCAGCAGCTCGAGGTTGGCGGCGGTCGCCATCACGACCCCCGCCTGCTCGATGCCGTCGAGCGCCGCCAGCCGGCGCTGCATCTGCAGCAGGACCACCGAATCGTGGTAGGCGCCACGCTTGATGCGATGGCGGACGACGCTCATCCCAGACGCGCCTCGATGTCGGCCGCCTGCGCCAGCAGCCGTTCGTCCGCGCCCCAGGGTGCCGCGAGCTGCACCCCGAACGGCAGCTCTCCGGCGGTGGACGGCGACGGCACGGTGACGGTCGGCAGGCCGGCGTGGCTCCACGGGAGGTTCATCACCGGATCTCCGGTCGACTCGAGGCCGAGCGGGGCGACGTCGGGAGAGGCGGGCGCCACCCACAGATCGGCGCCCGCCCTGGCGAGATGCCGGTCGATCGTCTCCCGCAGCCCGGCGCGGCCCGCGCGGTCGCGCTCCAGGGTCGCCTCGTCGACCTCGAGGCCGCTCTCGATCAGCTCGCGCGTCTTGCGGTGATAGTCGCCGCCGTAGCGCGGGTACCAGTCGGCGTGAACGCGCGCCGCCTCGGCCGCCACCAGCCGGCGGTGGCGCGCCTCGACGGCGTCGAAGTCGTCGAACGCCGCCACCTCGACGATCGACGTCCCCGTCTCGCGCAGCCGCTCGACCGCCGCTTCGAAGCGGCGCCGCCCCCCCGCCTCCGCGCGCTCGAGGTAGGCGCCGACGGGGACCGCCAGCCGCGGCCCCGGAGCCGCCTCGACCCGCTCCCAATCGTCGACCAGCACCGCCGCCGCGCGCGCCGCCCATGCCACGGTGGGGGCGAACAGCCCGACGTGGTCGACCGACGGGGCGAGGGGGATGACGCCGTCGCGGGGGATGCGGTCGTAGGTCGGCTTGAAGCCGACCACGCCACAGTAGGAGGCTGGTCGCGAGATCGACCCGATGGTCTGCGTGCCGAGCGCGATCTCGCACAGCCCGGCGGCGACCGCCGCCGCCGACCCGCTCGACGACCCTCCCGGGGTGCGGCGTGGATCGGCGGGATTGCGGGTGCCGCGGGGGGCGAAGTAGGCGAACTCGGTGGTCACCGTCTTGCCGACCACCACGGCGCCGGCCGCCAGCAGCCGGCTCACCGCGATCGCCTGCCGGCCGGCGAGCTCCGCCGGCGGCACCACCGAGCCGGCGCGGGTGTCGAAGCCGTCGACGTGGAAGATGTCCTTCACGCCGATCGGCACGCCGAACAGCGGCGGCCGCTCGCCCGGCTGCGGCGAGCGCGCCAGCAGCGCGTCGAGCTCGCGCCGCAGGCGGTCGAAGCGGCCGGGCTCGGGCAGAAAGGCGCCGATCTCGGTCTCGCGTGTCCGGAAGCGACGCTCCAGCTCGTCGACCCACGCGGCCACCGAGCCGACCGTCTCGAGATCGAGGGAGGGTGCCTCGATCATCCTCCCTCTCCACCCTCCTCATCGCCGTCCCCCTCCCCGGCCGCG
>JBPEXA010000440.1:0-7369 GCA_052032135.1 Thermoanaerobaculia bacterium
GCTGGCGCTGATCGGCCTTCAGGCGGCCACCGCCTTCGTGGTGCCGACGACCCCCCACTACCTCGGCCTCGAGTCGCTGGAGCAGTTCTTCGGCGGGCTCGAGCAGCTCGACCCCCTGCTGCGGCCCGACGTCCGCCTGCTCGGCATCGTGCTGACCATGGTCGACCATCGGACCAAGCTGACGGAGGAGGTCTGCGCCGCCATCCGCCGCCGCTACGGTCGCGCGGTCTTCCGCACCGAGATCCCGATCAACGTCCGCCTCGCCGAGGCGCCGGAGTCGGGGAAGGGGATCTTCGGCTTCCAGAGCTGGTCGCGCGGCGCCCTCGCCTACAGCCGCCTGGGAGCGGAGATGCTGCGGCGGGCGCGGCGGCTGGGGCTCGCCTGACGGCGGGCGTGGCGGCGAGCTCGGGGTCGGATCGTCGCCGGCTCCGCTGGCCGCAGCAGGACGTCACGGACAGTACTTGTTCCCCTTGTCGAAGATGATGCGCCACTCGCCCGACGGCTCGCGACGCCAGATCGAGGTATAGGTCGAGGTCCGCTCGCCGGCGGTGTTCCACACCGGGCCGGTGCTGATCGCCAGCGTTCCCGACTCGAGAATGGCGACCGTCTCCGGCGCCCAGGAGAAGGGAGCTTCGGGCTCGACGAAGAAGCGCTGCCAGTGCTCGGCGATCGCCTCCTTGCCACGCCGGACCGTGGTGCCGGCGAGGAAGACGGCGTCGTCCGCCAGGAACGAGCGGAAGGCCGGGTGATCGCGCTCGGCCATCGTGCGCGCGAATGCCCGCTCGACGTCCGCCACCGCCTCCGACGCGGCGTCGACGTCGGAGGCGTGGAGGGGTGACAGGCACACCGCGGCGAGGCCACCGAGGAGGAGAGATCGAAGGGGTCGGCGCATGGGGTCCTTTCCGGCCGATCTCAGGCGTCGGGGATCGGCTCGATATCGGGGTCGGTGAACCGCTCGCGCGCGCTGGGCGAGAAGAGCACCTTCGCCGAGTAGTGGCGGAGCATGATCTCGGGGTCGAGCAGCTTCGGGTTGCGGTCGAGGAACTGCTCGGCGGAGCGGCAGGGTGGGCAACGGTCCATGAAATGGGCGATGGCGCGGATCCAGGCGCCCGTCATCGTCTCGTGGTACTTGCCGCGGTCGACGCCGAGGTGGTCGAGGAAGGCGAGGAGAGCGCGCCGCATGCGCGCCGCGGCCTCGTCGACGTCCGCTTCGCACAGGTAGACGTAGCCGAGCCGGACGTGTGCGCGGTGGTCGAACCGTCCGGCATCGATCGCGCCCGCCTCGAAGTCCCGGGCGAAGGTCCTGTCGGCGTCGCTCGCCCGGTGGTCCATCGGATGGCGGTCAGCGGGCGCCGCGGCCGGAGGTCGCCGCGGATGCCGCCGGCCGGCCGGCCCAGTAGCGGCGCAGCGCCTCGCGGGCCTCGCTCTCGCGCAGCGAGAAGTCACGGCCGTCGCGGCCGCCCGGCATCCACTTCCACCAGAACATGCCGGCGATGTAGGGCTCCGCCTCGACGACCTCGAGCGCGACCTCCATCAGCAGGCGGCGCAGCTGCCGGCTCGCCTCGGAGTCGTGGGTGCCGTAGCTCCAGGGGGCGCTCGCCGCCCGCGGATGCCGGTTGTAGCCGATCTCGGCGAAGACGATCGGCTTCGCGTGGCGCACCGTCAGCCGCTCGATCGCCTCCAGGTGGACCCGCCAGCCGGCGGCGATCTCGTCTCGTGACGGGCTGCCGTCACCGGCGAGCGGGAAGTAGGCGTGGACGCCGATCAGGTCGACGGCGTCCCAGAACGGCACCTTCTCCAGCCCGTCCCAGTTGGCGGCGTAGGTGATCGGGCCGTCGTACACCGCCCGCACGGCGGCGATGATGCGGCGCCAGTCGGCCTCCCGGTGCATCGTGCTCTCGTACTCGACACCGATCGAGAACAGCTCGATGCCGTGCGACTGGGCGAAGGCCGCCTGGTCGACGATGAAGGCGCGGTAGTGATCGAAAAAGCGCCGCCACGCCGCCTCGTCGTCACCGAAGGCGATCGCGCCGCGCCAATCGAAGCTCCCCCAGTAGCCGAGGTGCGGCTTCCAGAAGATCCGCACCCCCGCTCGTCGCATGCGGTCGACCGCCGCGGAGAGATAGGCGGTCTCCGCGGTGGGGCGGAATCGCAGCGAGCCGTCGACGCCGGTCCAGGCGTAAGGGTGGATCGACGCCCACTCGACGCCGAGGGCGGTGACCTCGGCGAGCGCGTCGCTCATCGCCTCGGTGCCCCAGATCTGTCCCGCTCGCGGGCAGGAGATGATGACCCCGCGCATGAAGGGGTCCTGACGCGCCGGCGTCGCCGTCGCCGCTGGAGCGATGCCGAGCGCTACGAGAATCGACGCTCGGAGGATCGACCTCATCGACGTCAGTTCTTGCGGCGGCTGAACAGGCGGACGAGCTGCTCGCGCGAGGTGCGCGACACCGCCTCCTGGAAGGCGCCGATGCTCGACGGGCGGTCGGCCTGATGACCGGCGGCCCGCTCCTCGCGGGCGCGCACCTTCTCGAGGCGCCGGCGGTAGGACTCGATGCAGTCGAGCATCGCGTGGCGGTCGATCATGCCGACCAGCCGCCCCTGTTCGATCACCGGCAGGGTGGGGAAGTTGCAGCCGAGGAACTGCTCGATGACGCGGAAGAGGTCCATCGACGGCTCGCAGGCGGGGAAGTCGGTCGACATGTGGTCGCCGACCGTCGCCCCCTCGGCGGTCTCCGTGTAGAGCATCTGCGACACCGCCCGCAGCGAGTCCTTCTCGGTGAACATGCCGACCACCCGCCCCCCCTCGAGCACGGCGGCGGCGGCGATGCGGGCGGAGTGCAGCCGCTCGATGGCGTCGAAGATGTCGTCGTCCGGGTGCAGCAGGTTGCGCGCCTCGCGCATCCAGTCGCGGGCGGTCGGCAGCGTGCCGTTCATCCGCTCGCCCCTTCCTGCTCCGCCGCCCGCAGCTGTAGCAGCGCCTCTTCTTTCAACCGCTCGCGGTTGGGGCAGCTCGAACAGGTGATCGGCTCGCCGTCGGCATCGAACACCGCCGGCCCGCCGCACGAGCCGCGCAGGCAGCGACCGCTGACCAGGACGCCGACCGACATCGCCAGCATCACCAACGCGATCAGTCCGAGCGAGAGGAAGAGAACGGTCATGGTTGCGCAGCGCCTTCGGAGTCCGGTACGCCGTCGGGAGCGCTTTGGATTCTACCAGCCGGCGCGACCACCCGAGCAAAGGCCGCGGAGGTGCGTTCGACGTACCGATCGCCCTCGCGGACGAGCAGCAGCACCGCCCATCCCTCGGCGTCGGCGACCGCCAACGCCTCGTCCTCGCCGAGGACCATCATCGCCGTCGCCACCGCGTCGGCGACTGCGCACCGGTCGTCGACGACGGTGGCCGAGGCGACGCGATGATCGATCGGGGCGCCGGTGCGCGGGTCGATGAGGTGGCTGACGCGACGCCCGTCGACCTCGCGGTAGTTGCGGTAGTCGCCGCTCGTCGCCATCGCCGCGTCGGCGAGGCGGATCACCCGCTGGACGACACCGCGCGCGGCGTCGGGGCGCTCGACGCCGAGCGCCCACGGCCGGCCGTCGGGGTTGCTGCCGCGAGCCCGCACCTCGCCGCCCAGCTCGACCATGTAGTCGGCGAGGCCGAGCGCCTCGATCGCCGCCGCGGCGCGATCGACGGCGTAGCCCTTGGCGACCCCCGACAGGTCGATCTCGAGCTCCGGATGGTCCTTGGCGAGCGCCGGCCGCCCGCCGTCGAGCCGCAGCTTGCGGAAGCCGATGCGGTCGTCGACCGTCGCCAGGGTCGAGGGGTCGGGAGGGGTCGAGGCCGGTCGGGCGCCGAACCCCCACGCCTCGACCAGCGGTCCGACGGTGACGTCGAAGGCGCCGCCGGTGCGCTCGGCGATGTCGAGGGCGAGAGCGACGACGTCGGCGGTCGCGCGGGAGATCGGCTGCGGATCGGTGCCGCGATGGTCGTTGAAGCGGGTGACCTCGGACGGCGACCAGGTCGTCATCGCGGCGTCGACGGCGGCGAACGCCCCCACCGTCGCCTGGTGGGCGCGGTTCGCGAGCTCGGGCGACGGCGGGCCGCCGGCGAGCTTCAGCAGGTAGGTGGTGCCCAGCGCTTCGCCGGTGAAGGCGATCGCCTCGGGCGCCGCGGGCGGTCCGGCGCACCCGACTGGCAGGACCGAGGCGAGCAGCAGGGACGCGAGCTGCCGGCGTCCCGTGCCGTCAGCCACCGAAGTCGTCGTAGAGGATGTTCTCCGGCTCGACCCCCAGGCTGTCGAGCATCTCCCGGCACGCCTGGAGCATCAGCGGTGGTCCGCAGATGTAGTACTCGCAGTCCTCGGGGGCCGGGTGGTCCTTCAGATAGTGGTCGTAGAGGACCTGATGGATGAAGCCGGTGTAGCCGTCCCAGTTGTCCTCGGGGAGCGGATCGGAGAGCGCCAGGTGCCACTCGAAGTTGTCGTTGGCGGCGGCGATCTCATTGAAGTGATCCTGGTAGAACGCTTCGCGCAGGCTGCGGGCGCCGTACCAGAACGACACCTTGCGGTCGGTGTCGAGGCGCTTGAACTGGTCGAAGATGTGCGAGCGCATCGGCGCCATGCCGGCGCCGCCGCCGATGAAGATCATCTCCGCCTTGGTGTCCCTGGCGTAGAACTCGCCGTAGGGGCCCGAGATGGTCACCTTGTCGCCCGGCTTGAGGTTGAAGATGTAGGACGACATCTTGCCCGGAGGCGTCCCCTCGGGTGCCCGTGGCGGTGGCGAGGCGATGCGGACGTTGAGCATGATGATGCCGCGCTCCTCGGGGTAGTTGGCCATCGAGTAGGCGCGCTGCACCGGCTCTTCGACCATCGAGACGTAGCGCCACATGTTGAACTTGTCCCAGTCCTCACGGTACTTGTCGGCGACCTCGAAGTCCTCGTACTTGGCGATGTGCGGCGGCGCCTCGATCTGGATGTAGCCGCCCGCCTTGAACGGGACCGACTCGCCGGGGGGCAGCTCGAGCACCAGCTCCTTGATGAAGGTGGCGACGTTCTTGTTCGACCGCACGGTGCACTCCCACCGCTGCACTTCGAACACCTCGGCCGGCATCTCGATCGCCATGTCCCCCTTGACCTTCACCTGACAGGAGAGCCGGCACCCTTCGCGCTCCTCACCGCGACTGATGTGGGGCGCCTCGGTCGGCAGCATGGCGCCGCCGCCGGAGACGACGTTGACCTTGCAGACGCCGCAGCTCCCCTTGCCGCCGCAGGCGGAGGGGACGAAGATCCCCTTGTCGGCGAGGACGCCCAGCAGCGTGCCGCCTCCCTGCACCTGCAGCGCGAGGTCGGGGTTGTCGTTGATGTCGATGGTGACGTCGCCCGACTGCACCAGCCGCCGGCGCGCCGCCAGCACCACCGCCACCAGCGACAGGATCACCGTCGTGAACATCGCGACACCGATCAGGATGGTCGACATGGTTGGCCCCTAGAGCTGGATTCCAGAGAAGGCGAGGAAGGCGATCGCCAGCAGGCCGGTGAGCAGGAAGGCCATGCCGAGGCCGCGCAGCCCCTCCGGCACGTTGCTGTAGCGTAGTCGCTCGCGGACCGACGCCAGCGCGACGATCGCGAGCGCCCAACCGACGCCGGAGCCGAAGCCGAAGACGGCGCTCTCCGCCAGGTTGTACTCGCGCTCGACCATGAACAGCGAGGCGCCGAGGATCGCGCAGTTGACGGCGATCAACGGCAGGAAGACGCCGAGCGTGTTGTAGAGCGCCGGTGCGTAGCGGTCGAGCGTCATCTCGACGATCTGCACCGCGGCGGCGATGCTGCCGATGTAGGAGAGCAGGCCGAGGAACGAGAGGTCGTAGCCGGCGAGCGACTCGTTCAGCCACGACAGCGCCCCCTCCTTCAGCAGGTAGGTGTAGACCAGGTTGTTGAGCGGCACCGTGACGGTCATCACGAAGATCACCGCCGCGCCGAGGCCGAGGGCGGTCTCGACCTTTTTGGAGCAGGCGAGGAAGGTGCACATGCCGAGGAAGAAGGCGAGCGCCAGGTTCTCGACGAACATCGCCTTGACGGCGAGATTGACGTAGGCCTCCATCACTCGTCCTCCACCTGTTCCGGCTTCCACGTCCGCAGCCCCCAGATGAAGAAGGCGATCAGGAAGAAGGCGCCGGGTGAGAGCAGCATCAAGCCGTTGGGGTTGTACCAGCCCCCTTCGTTGACGGTCGGCAGCACGGTGTAGCCGTAGAGCTTCCCGGAGCCAAGCAGCTCGCGGAAGAAACCGACCGCCAGCAGCACGACCGCGTAGCCGACGCCGTTGCCGATGCCGTCGAGCAGGCTCTTCATCGGCGGGTTCTGCATCGCGAAGCCTTCCGCCCGCCCCATGATGATGCAGTTGGTGATGATCAGCCCGACGAACACCGACAGCTGCTTCGAGACGTCGAAGAGGAACGCCTTGAGGATCTGGTCGGCGACGATCACGAAGGAGGCGATGATCGTCAGCTGCACGATGATGCGGATGCTCGACGGGATGTGGTCGCGCAGCAGGCTGACGGAGAGGTTCGACGCCGCCAGCACCGCGATCACCGCCGCCGACATGACGACCGAGGTCTCGAGCTTGGTGGTCACCGCCAGCGCCGAGCAGATGCCGAGCACCTGCAGGGCGATCGGGTTGTTGGTGAAGATCGGATCGAGGAGGATCGCGGTGTTCTTGTCGGCCATCAGGCGGCGCTCCTCTCGTCGCGGAAGTTCTCGAGATACGGCCCGAAGCCGTTCTCGCCCAACCAGAAGTCGAGCATGTTGGTCACTCCCCGGCTGGTGATGGTCGCCCCCGACAGCCCGTCGACCCGGTAGGGGTCTTCGCTGGCCGGTCCGGCGCTCCCCTTGATCACTTCCAGGGTCGGCTCCCACTGATCGCTGTAGACCTCGCGCCCGGGCCACAACCCCTTCCAGCGCGGGTTGTCGACCTCGCCGCCCAGGCCCGGCGTCTCTTTGTGCTCGTAGTAGGTGAGGCCGACCACGGTGCTGGTGTTGGTGTCGAGCGCCAGGTAGCCGTACAGCGTGCCCCACAGGCCGTAGCCCTCGATCGGCAGCACCAGGCTGTCGATCCCGCCGTCGGAGCCCTTGACGCGGTAGACGATCGCGCGGTTCGGCACCCGTGCCACGCCGGCCGGGTTCTCGGGGGCCGCGCGGCTGCGCTGCGGGTCCTTCTTCGCCTTCTGCTGGTCGAAGGTGTCGGTCGAGGTGCCCGGCACGACCTCGCCGCTCGCGAGGTCGACGAGCACCGGATCGAGCCGTGCCGACAGCTCGGCGAACCGCTCGGGCGTCGGCTTCTCGCCGGGCTCGATCAGCCCCGCCGCCTCCAGCACCTTG
>JBPEXA010000441.1:0-1652 GCA_052032135.1 Thermoanaerobaculia bacterium
CTCGCCCGATCCGCGCACGGCGCCTCCCCTTCCGGCCGCGGACTCTCCCACGCGGCGCCCGGCGGCCGCCATCGCCGCCTATCAGGCGGCGCCGTCGGTCGGCGAGGTGGTGCGGCGGACCCGCGAGCTGGTGGCACGGGTGGTGGTGGTCGACGACGGCTCGACCGACGGTACCGGTGACGCGGCGGCGGCGGCCGGCGCGGAGGTGCTGGTCCACAGCGAGAACCGCGGGAAGGGGGCGGCGCTGGCGACCGCCTTCGCGCATCTCCTCGACGCCGGCTGCACGGCGGTCGTCACCCTCGACGCCGACGGCCAGCACCTGCCCGAGGAGATCCCCAGGCTGCTCGCCGCGCACGAGGCGGGCGCTGCGCTGGTGCTCGGCACCCGTGCCCACCACTTCGCTCGCATGCACTGGGTGCGACGGCTCAGCAACCGGCTCTCCTCGGCCGCCATCTCGTTCGCCGCCGGCCGGTCGCTGCCCGACGTGCAGACCGGCTTTCGCGTCTACGCGGCGGAGCTGCTGCGCCGCCTGCCGTTCGCGGAGACCGGCTTCGACGCCGAGAGCGCGGTCGTGGTGCGCGCCTGCCGCCGCGGCTTCGACGTCCGCTCGGTGCCGATCGACATGGGCCCTCCCGACGGCCGCGGCACCAGCCACTATCGGGCGTTCGCCGACAGCGTGCGGATCGCCCGCGCGGTGGTGCGCGCCCGCTTCGAGGCGGTCGACAGCGGCGCTCCCGGCGCGTTGTCGACCGGCGCGCAAAGGCGATAGGCTGCGGCGTCGATCCGCGACCCTGGAGCCCGACATGCCCGACCTCGACACCATCAAGCAGCGACTCCGACAGCTGATCGTCGACGGCCTCCATCTCGAAGGGGTGGCGCCGGAGTCGATCGAGGACGACGCGCCGCTGTTCGGCGACGGCCTCGGCCTCGACTCGGTCGATGCGCTGGAGATCATGGTGATCGTCGAGAAGGAGTACGGCATCAAGATCGACGGGCAGGCGATCAACCCCGCCGACTTCGCCTCGCTCAACCAGCTCGCCGGCTTCGTCCAGCGGCTCGAAGCGGAGCGGTCGACCTCCAACGCCGCGCGATGACCGCGGCCCGCGCGGCCGCCGAGCGGCTCGCCGGGCGACGATGATCGGCCGGCGGACCGCCCGCCGACTGCTGATCGGCGCGGCGCTGCTGACCGCCGCCAGCGGCTGGACGGCCGCCCGCCTGCGCCTCGACTCCGACCTCGGCCGCCTGCTGCCGAGCGGAACGCCCGCCGCCGACGACTACCGCGCGTTCGCGACCCAGTTCGGCGCCTTCGAGAAGGTGTTCGTCGAACTCTCGGGCGAGCGCCGGGGTGCGCCGCTCGAAGGGGCTAGCCTGGTGGCAGCGGCGGAGGCGGTGGCGGCACGACTGCGCGACGATCCGGTGATCGCCGCCGCGCGCGCCGGCGTCGAGGCGGCGGATCTCGACTTCCTCGCCACCGCCGTGGCACCGGTCGCGGCACTGTTGCGCGAGCCGCTCGACATCGAACGACTCCGCGAGCGACTGTCGCCGGCCGCCGTCGATCGCCGGGTCGAGCTGCTCCGGCGCCGGGCGATCGCCCCCGGCGCGGCGCTCGAACGAGCGCTGTGGCGCGGCGACCCACTCGGTCTCGGGGAGGG
>JBPEXA010000442.1:0-5299 GCA_052032135.1 Thermoanaerobaculia bacterium
CCGCCAGCAGCTTGCCGGGATCGTCGCGCGCCTCGAGCGACAGCTGGAAGCAGCCGAAGTGAATGGCCATCGAGCGCCGCGCCTCGAGCTCGAGGTGAGCGGCGACTGCCTCCGCCGGGTCGAGATGGGCGCTCTTCATGAACCATCGCGGCGCGTAGGCGCCGATCGGCAGCATCGCGAGATCGATCGGACCGAACCGCTCGCGGATGAGCTCGAAGTGGGGGCCGACGGCGGTGTCGCCGGCGAAGAACACGGTGCGCCCGGCGTGCTCGATCACGAAGCCCCCCCACAGCGACTTGTTGCGGTCACCGAAGCCGCGGTTGGACCAGTGCTGCACCGGCACGAACGTGATCCGTAGGTCGGCGGCGAGCTCGACCGACTGCCACCAGTCGAGGGCGGTCGCCGGCGCCACCTCCCGGCGCTCCAGCCATTCGCCGATGCCGAGCCCGGCGAACACCGGCGGCCGGTGGTCGGCGGTCAGCCGTCGCAGGGTCGGCAGGTCGAGATGGTCGTAGTGGGCGTGGCTGACCAGCACGGCGTCGATCGGCGGCAGCTCCTCGAAGCGGATGCCGGGGGCGTGCACCCGCTTGGGGCCCGCCCACGACACCGGGCTGGTGCGTTCCGACCAGATCGGATCGGTCAGCAGGTTGTGGGGGCCGACCTGCAGCAGCACCGTGGCGTGGTTGACGAAGGTGGCGCGAACCTCGCCCGCCGAGAGCCGGGTGGCCGGCGGCGGCGCCGGCGCGATCTCCACCCATTCCGGCCACTCGGCGTACTCGGTGGTCATCCGCATCCGCATGTAGCTCTTGCCCGAGCCGTGGTCGACGTCGAGCAGGTTGGAGAACCGCTCGCCGTCGAAGTGATCGCTCGGCGGCCCTTCGTAGACCGGCAGATCACGGCTGCCGGCGATCAGGCCGACGCTGACGACGGCGGCGATCAGCAGCAGGGCGGCGCGGACGAGGAACTTCATCGCGCGCATCCTACGACGGCCGCCAGCGCCGAGCCCGACAGGCGGTACGGTAGAGTCTGCGCGCGATGAGCGAAGAGACCTCCGAGCCGGCGGGCGACGCAGCCGCCGAACCGGCGCCCGAAACCGCCGCTCCGGCGCCCCAGCCCGAGCCTCAGCCCGAGCCCGAGGCCGCCAAGCCGGAAGCCAAGCCCGAGCCCAAGCCGAAACCGAAGCCGCCGCCGGCCCGCGAGCTGCCGGCGGTCGAGGCGATCGGCGACTGGATCCACGGCGCCGAGCTGCCGTCGCTGGCGGCGCTCTTCGAGATGCCGACCGGCGCGCCGCTGCCGCTCGCCAAGTTCGACGCCCTCGGCATGCAGCTCAAGAAGGCGGAGCTGCTGCCGCAGCACTGGCAGGTGATCAGCGATCACTCGGTGCCCGACGACCTGCTGTTCGAGAACCTGCCGGAGGCGGGCCGCCTGCGCATCGCCTACCGCGACCAGGAGCTGTCGCGCCGACGCCTTTCGAACCTCAAGCTCGCCTGGCAGGAGCTCGGCGCCAAGCAGCCGTCGCTGTGGACCGTCCAGGACCTGCTGGCGGGGATGCGGCGGCTCTACGACCACAAGGTCGACTTCGACGTCTACGAGCTGCTGACCGCGGTGCGCGACGTCTGGCGCAGCCTCGACCTCCCCCACGGCCGCGAGCAGCTCGAGATCCTCTGGGCCTGCCTGGCGTTCATTCGCGAAAAGACCAAGAAGTAGTTGTCCCCCCCTCCCTGAGCGTTCGGCCAGTCCCGCCGATTCAGGGGATGCGACGCTTTCCTCCGGCTGACCGAGAAGGCCAGCCGGAGAAAACGTGCGCATCCCCCGACTGTTCGACGACTGCGGGTTCTTCTCCGCGTCCTCACGAGTCGAGGGGCGACCGGAGCATCACCGCCTTCCCAGCTCGTCGAGGGGCGTGCACCTGCTTTCCGGCTGGCCTTCTCGGTCAGCCGGAAAGGAGCGTCACGCCCCCTGAATCCGTCGGACTCGGGAGCGACGAGACGCCTAGAACAGCGCGTAGATGAACGGCGCGATCGCCGAGCTCTCGGTGGCGACCAGCAGCGCGCCGACCAGCAGGAGGGTGATGACGATGGGCGCCAGCCACCACTTCTTGCGCACTCTCAGAAACATCCAGAAATCGCCGATCACGCTCATCACCTGGCTCCTCGTGGGCGCGGGAAGGATACCTCAAGTCTCGACGCCCGCGACGGGTCGACCGGGGTGAGGTCCTGCTCGATCAGAAAGCGGGCGATGAACTGCGCGGCGATGCGGTGCGCGAGCTCGTTGGGGTGGGGGTCGGCGAACGGATCGACCGCCAGCCGCCGGGCGTCGATGCCGCGATAGGCGGGGAGCAGATCGATCACCGGGATGTCGCGCTGGCGGAAGGCGCCGACGGCGGTGCGATGCAGCTCGGCGTAGTCGTAGTCGTCGTCGAGCTGTTGGTCGAAGATCGGGAACACCGCCGCCGCCAGCGGGATGCCGCGGTCCCACGACAGCCGGCGGAAACGATCGAGCGCCTGCTGGGCGTACCCCCACCCCTCGCGGCGGTAGATCTCCGCGTAGTAGTGGCGGATGGCGCGACGCTGGCGGGCGACCTCCTTGCGCGTCCACAGCGCCGACATCAGACGGCTGTTGGCGAACAGCCAGCGGCCGGCGCCATTGCGCGGCAACCGGAACTTCATCGGCCGCTCGATCGCCTCCAACCCCTCGCGGTTGCGGCGCTCGGCGTCGTTGAGGCAGAAGCCGATCACCATTAGATCCGCCTCGTACTTCTCGAGCCGCCGTTCGATCGCCTCCAGCTGCTGGACCGTGTTCCATCCCGGGCGGCTGATCACCGACAGCTTGACGTCGACCTGCGAGTCGAGGCTCTCGATCAGATACTCGAGGCGCCGCGGCCAGGTGTCCCAGTGGTAGACGCCGTCGCCCCAGGTGAAGGAGTCGCCGATCGCCCACAGCGTGAACTCCCTCGCCCTGCGCTCGGGGTGGACGGCGGTGCGGAAGTGCGGCGCGTGGGCCGGCGCACGATAGGGCTCGACGACGCCGGTCACTTGCTGCGGCGGACCGCCGAGCCAGCGCAACACCCCCTCGAGCAGCACGCCGGCCAGCGCGACGCCGAGGGCGATCGCCGCCGCCCGCAGCGCCAGCTCCTTCACTCGTCGACCCGCAACACCGCCAGGAACGCCTCCTGGGGGATGTCGACCCGCCCGACCCGCTTCATCCGCCGCTTGCCCTCTTTCTGCTTCTCGAGCAGCTTGCGCTTGCGGGTGATGTCGCCGCCGTAGCATTTGGCGATGACGTCCTTGCGCAGCGCGCGCACCGTCTCGCGGGCGATCACCTTGGAGCCGATCGCCGCCTGCAGCGCGACTTCGAACAGCTGCCGCGGGATCAGCTGGCGCATCTTCTCGACCAGCGCCCGGCCGCGGGTGTACGCCTTGTCGTGATGAACGATCATCGACAGCGCGTCGACCGGCTCGCCGTTGACCAGGATGTCGAGCTTGACCAGCTTCGAGCGGCGGTAGCCGGCGAGGTGGTAGTCGAACGACGCGTAGCCGCGCGACACCGACTTCAGCTTGTCGTAGAAGTCGTGAACCACCTCGGCGAGCGGGAAGTCGTACTCGATCAGCACCCGGTCGCTCGAGAGGTACTCGAGCTTGCTCTGCTCGCCGCGGCGCTCCTCGGCGAGCGCCAGGATGCCGCCGACGAAGTCGGCGCGGGTGACGATGGTCGACTCGATGTAGGGCTCCTCCATGAAATCCACCTTGGAGCCGTCCGGCAGATGGGTCGGGTTGTTGACCTCGACCACCTCGCCGTCGTTGGTGTGCACCCGGTAGCTCACCCCGGGGGCGGTGGTGATGAGGTCGAGGTCGAACTCGCGCTCGAGGCGCGCCTGGACGATCTCGAGGTGGAGCAGTCCGAGGAAGCCGCAGCGGAAGCCGAAGCCGAGCGCCGTCGAGCTCTCCGGCTCGAAGCTGAACGAGGCGTCGTTGAGGCGCAGCTTGTCGACGGCGTCGCGCAGATCTTCGTAGTCGTCGGAGCTCACCGGGAAAAGGCCGGCGAACACCATCGGCTTGACCTCCTGGAAGCCGGGGAACGGCGTCTCGGTCGGCCGATCGACGTGCGTGAGGGTGTCGCCGATCTGCGCCTGGATGAGGTCCTTGATGCCGGCGTAGACGAAGCCGACCTCACCGACGGCGAGGCGCTGCACCTTCTTCGGCTTGGGGGCGAAGACGCCGAGCTCGTCGACCTGGTAGGTGCGCCCGGAGGCCATGAACTCGATCTTGTCGCCGGCCTCGACCGCGCCGTCGATGACGCGGATCAGGCAAGCGACGCCCCGGTACGGGTCGTACCAGGAGTCGAACAGCAGCGCCTTGAACGGCGCCTCCGGATCGCCGCTCGGCGGCGGGATGTCGCTCACCACCCGTTCGAGCACCTCCTCCACCCCGTCGCCGCTCTTCGCCGAGGCGAAGATGGCGCCCGAGGCGTCGATGCCGATCACGCTCTCGATCTGCTCGGCGACGGCGTCGGGGTCGGCGGCCGGCAGGTCGATCTTGTTGATCACCGGCACCAGCTCGAGGTCGTTGGCGACCGCCAGGTAGGCGTTGGCGAGGGTCTGCGCCTCCACCCCCTGGGCGGCGTCGACCACCAGCAGCGCCCCCTCGCAGGCGGCGAGGCTGCGCGACACCTCGTAGCTGAAGTCGACGTGGCCGGGAGTGTCGATCAGGTTGAGCACGTAGCGCTCGCCGTCGGGCGCCTGGTGGTCGAGGCGCACCGCGCGCGCCTTGATGGTGATGCCGCGCTCGCGCTCGAGCTCCATGTCGTCGAGCAGCTGCGACTGCATCTCGCGCTTGGAGACCGTGCCGGTGAGCTCCAGCAGCCGATCGGCGAGCGTCGACTTGCCGTGGTCGATATGGGCCACGATCGAGAAGTTGCGGATGCGCTGGTGCGGCTTCATGCGCTGCTCGCCGGGGTCAGCGGCAGCCGGCTGGCGGCCTCGACCGCCAGCGGGTCGTCGCTCTCGCCCCGCCGCTGCCGCAGCAGCGCCGCATAGGCGATCATCGCCGCGTTGTCGCCCGAGAGTCGGAGCGGCACCAGTCGCAGCTCGATGCCGTGCTCGGCGCTCCACGCCTCGAGCCGGCGCCGCAGCAGCCGGTTGGCGGCGGCGCCGCCGGAGACCGCCAGCAGATCGAGCGCCGCTCCCGAACGGCGCAGGCGCTCCAGCCGGTCGACGATCTGCGCCACCGCCGCCTCGCGGAAGCCGGCCAGCAGGTCGCAGGCGACGTCGGCGGGCGCCTCGGGATCGAAATCGAGACCG
>JBPEXA010000443.1:0-3468 GCA_052032135.1 Thermoanaerobaculia bacterium
GTCGGGCGCCTCGTAGCGCAGCGCCTGGGGATCGAAGTCGACGTCGAGGTCGGTGTGGATGGTGACCAGCTTCTTCGACAGCTCGGCGTCGTCGCGGTACTCCTCGAGATTGGCGCGGTAGCGCTTGCGCAGGCGGTACGACTTCTCCTCCACCTCGGGGGTGCGCTCCAGCAGCTCCTCGAGGGTGCCGAAGTCGCGGATCAGCTCGACCGCCCCCTTGGCGCCGATCCCCTGCACCCCCGGAACGTTGTCCGAGGTGTCGCCCTGGATCGCCAGCACGTCGACCACCTGCGCCGGCGCGACGCCGAAGTCCTCCTCCACCAGCGCCGGGTCGTAGAGCTTCTCGCGGCCGGTGTGCATCAGGAAGACGTGGTCGTCGACCAGCTGCATGAGGTCCTTGTCGGCGCTCACCAGCACCACGTCGTAGCCGGCGGCGGCCGCCTTGCGGGCGAGGGTGCCGAGCACGTCGTCCGCCTCGTACTGCTCGAGCTCGAGGATCGGGATCCGGTACCCCTCGATCGCCTCACGCACCCACGGGATCTGCGGCCGGAGCTCCTCGGGCATCGGTCGCCGGTTCGCCTTGTAGTCGGCGAACTCCTGCTTGCGCACCGTGTCGCCGGAGACGTCGAGGGCGACGCCGATCAGCTCCGGCTCCTCCTCGCGCAGCAGCTTGCGGAGCATGTTGATGAAGCCGTAGACGGCGTTGGTCGGCTCCCCTTTCGAGTTCGACAGCTCGCGGATGGCGTGGAAAGCGCGAAAGATGTTCGAGTAGCCGTCGATCAGGAAGAGCCGCTGGCGCTTGGCGGGCATCGGGCGGTCATTCTATGCTCCGCCCGCGCGGCCGCCGGCGCCGATACGGCCGCTGCGGAAAGGCGGTGGGGCATGGAATCGATCCTCGACATGCTGAAGCTGATGGGCCTCGGCTCGTGGCTGGTGATGGGGCTGCTGGCCGGCGCCGTCGCCAAGTTCCTGATGCCGGGCAAGGACGGCGGCGGCTGCCTCCTGACCGTCGGCCTCGGCGTCGTCGGCGCGCTGCTCGGCGGCCTGCTCGCCACCGCGCTCGGCTTCGGCGGGCTGTCGGGGTTCGACGTCCGCAGCTTCGTGGTCGCCACCCTGGGAGCGTTTTTGTTGCTCCTGTTGCTGCGCGTCGCTCGCGGCGGGAAGGCGAAGGACGACGACTGAATTGCGGCCTTCGAGGTCGGTTGGTACCCTCCGACCGACGCCCAAGGGAGGAGTCACGACGATGCAACGACTTGCGACGAGAACGCTGTGCGCGATGGTGCTGGTGCTGGGGGCCGCCGGATCGGGAGCACAGCAGTCCGACGGCTGGACGTTCGGCGAACGACGGCTCGGTGACGGCAGCCTGCTGCGCGACGTCCGGCGCGGTCAGGCGGAGGGCGTCAACACCATCCAGTACGACCCGGGGACGCCGCTTGGCGTCCGCGAGGCCGATCCGCCCTTCCACTTCCTCGGCAACAACTTCGACTCCCAGTTCGGCAGCCCATTGACCGGCGGCAGCCTCTCGGGGATCAGCTTCTACGCCGGAGAGATCGGGGCCAAGGGCTCGACCGACATGTACGTCCGCTTCTTGGGCGGCGGCGGCACGCTCACCGGCGCCTTCCTCTTTCCGAACACCGCCTACGCGTTCAACGCGTTCACGTTCGCCCCCTTCTCGCTGCAACCGCCCTTCTTCGCCGGCCTCTACGCGCCGGGACCCGGCAGCCCGCTGGTGGGAACCCCGAACGGGATCCCGAGCCTCGGCTTCGCGACCGGCAGCAACAACGGCCAGGGGTTCCACGCCAGTCAGATCACGTTCAGCGGCACCGTCCGCACCGCGATTCCCGGCCAGAACATCGTCCTGCGGGTGACCGGCTCGATCGCCATCCCGGTCGAGCTCCTGGAGTTCGACGTCGAGTAAGTCGCTCGCCCTCGTCCCCCTGCTGCTCGTCGGCTGCCTGCACGGCGCCGCCGAGCCGCCGCGGGTGCTCGAGCTGCGCAACCGCGGCTACGCCGAGCTCGAGAACGAGCAGCCGGCGAAGGCGGAGGCGCTGTTCGCCGAGTTGATCGAGCTCAAGCCCGACGACCCGCTCGGGCACGCCAACCTGGCGATCGCCGCCCTGCGGCAGCAGAAGTTCGAGCAGGGGCTGGCGGCGATCGATCGGGCGCTCGCGCTGGCGCCCGGCGAGGCGAAGCTGCTCGCCATCCGCGCCGACCTGCTGCAGTGGAGCGGCGACGGCGAGGCGGCGCTCGACATCTACCGGCAGGCCGCCGACGCCGACGTCGACGACGTCGAGATCCAGTACGCCCTCTACCGCCACCTGACGACGGTGGTGCGCGACCCCGATCCGGCGCAGATCGATGCCGTGCTCGAGCGGCTGGTACGGCTGCGGCCGGAGAACCTCGTCGTCCTCCTGCAGCAGGGTCGGCGGGCGGTCGAGGGGGGCGATCGGGCGACCGCCAGCGCCGCCTTCCTGCGGGTCGGCGAGCTGATGTGGCAGGCGCCGCCCGGGAGCGACCGGCTCTGGCAGGCGGTGATCGACCCACTCGAGGCGGGCGACACCGACGCCGCTCGCCTCCCCGCCCAGCGGCTCGAGAACGTGCTCAAGATCACGCCGATGTACCGCGAGAGCCTGCGCGAGCTCAGCACCGGCATCCAGGGGATCCCCCTGCAGCGGTTCCGCGACGAGCCGCCGGTCACCAGCTTCGGCGAGCCGGTGCCCGTCCGCTTCGTCGGCGAGCGCCTCGACGCGGCCGCCGGCGCGCTGCTGGCGGTCGGCGACTTCGACGGCGACCAACGGCCCGACTTCGCCCGCACCCTCGAGAGAGGCGTGGTCGAGATCCGCACCGCAGCGTCGAGCTTCGCGGCGGGAGCGACGCTGCCGGCCGGCGACCTCGACCGGCTGCTCGCCACCGACCTCGACAACGACGGTTTCCTCGATCTGATCGGCGTCGGCACCGCCGGCTCGACGGTGTGGCGGGGGGCGGGCGACGGCACCTTCGTCACCGCCGGCGACGAGCTCGGCCTGAGCGGCGTCACCGGCCGCGCCGTCGAGGCGTTCGACTTCGACATCGAGGGCGACCTCGACCTCGCCGTCGGCGGCGACGGCCTCGAGCTGCTGGTCAACGACCTGCAGGGACCGTTCACCGCTCGCGGGCGCGAGATCTTCCAGGACGGCGCTCCCGCCACGGTGACGGCGCTGGCGGCGAGCGACTTCGACCGCGACGGCGATCTCGACCTGGCGGCGGCCGGCAGCGGCGGAGCGACCGTGCTCGACAACCTGCGCCAGGGCCGGCTGGTGCCGGTCGACGCCGGCCTCGACGACCTCGGCGCCGTCGAGCGGATGGTGACCGCCGATCTCGACCGCGACGGTCTGAGCGAGCTGGTCGCCGTCGGCGACGGGCTGCGGGTGCTGCACAACCGCGGCGGCCGCTTCGAGCCGTACGCCGTCGCCGGCCTCGACATCGACG
>JBPEXA010000444.1:0-16418 GCA_052032135.1 Thermoanaerobaculia bacterium
CAGCCGCACCATGTCGAGGCGCGTCGCCTCGAGCGCCGCGATCCGGTCGTACAGCTCGGCCTTCTGCTCGACGCTCTGCCAGCTCTTGTACTTCGAGCGCTCGGCGTCGATCGCCGCCGCCTCCGCCTCGACGTCGCGGCGAGTCGCCTCGAGGCGCTCGAGCAGCAGCTTGCCGCGCTGCGCCTGCTCCTCGGCGAGCTCGCGGCGGCGTTGCTTGTCGGCCGCCGCCTCGATCCACTGCTGGATCTGGTCGCCGAGCTGCTGCGCGGTGGGCGTGCGGCGGTCGGGGTCGCGCTCCATCGCCAGCATGCAGGCGTGCTCGAGCTCGACCGGGATGTTGCGCTCGGGAGCCTGCTCACGCGGGGTCTTCGGGTCGTCCTTGAGCACCGACGTCAGCAGCTCGACCGGGTTCCGCCCTTTGAAGGGGCGGTCGAGCGTGAGCAGCTCGTAGAGCATGACGCCGAGCGAGTAGACGTCGGCCCGCTCGTCGGCCGGCTGCCCCATCCCCTGCTCGGGGGCCATGTAGGCGGGGGTGCCGATCACCTGGCCCATCCGGGTGGCGTCGCGATCGACGAGCTCGACGGTGGTCTCGTCGAGGATCTTCGCCATCCCCCAGTCGAGCACCTGCACCTCGCCGTGCTTGCCGAGCCGCACGTTGTCGGGCTTGAGATCTCGATGCACGACGCCGCGCACGTGGGCGTACTCGACGGCGCGAACGATGTGGAGGAAGACCTGCATCAGCCGCGTCAGCGAGTACTCGCGCGTCACCTCCGGATCGCCTTCGCGCAGCCCCTTGATCAGGTTCTTGAGCGTCAGCCCGCTGAGGTAGCGGAGGGTGTAGACCGGCCGCCCGTCGCGCTGGGTGGTGAGGTCGTAGAGCGGGACGATGTTGGGGTGCTCGAGCTGGCCGAGGATCTGCGCCTCCTCGAGGAAGCGCTTGCTCTGGTCGCCGGCGTCGTCGCGCACCACCTTGACCGCCACGCGGCGCTTGAGGTCGTGGTCGTCGGCGAGATAGACGAGGCCCATCCCCCCCTTGCCGATCATGCGGATGACGCGGTAGCGCTCGTCGGAGAGCTCCGCGCCCAACTGGGCGTCGGCGTCCTCGTCGGGGAGGGCGCGCAGCCGGACGCTGGGGTCCGAAGGCCCGGAGATCTGGCTGCCGATGGTCTCCAGCCCGACATCGTCGAGAGTGATGTCCTCGATCTCCGGCTCCGGCACCGAGGGGAGCGTCTCGTCGAGATCGGAGCTGTCGTCTCGCGCGTCTGGGTCGTCCCGTTTCGACATGGCCGTGGCGTCGCTGGGGGTGCGGGGTCGGGGAGGGAGGGTGGCTGTGCGAGGGGCGTTCGAGCAGCGGTGGTCGGATGATACTCTTCCAGCCAGCTCGACGGTACAACGCTCGCTTGGAGTTCGCGGCGCTGGAGGCAGCGCCGCACGGTCGCCGATGGACGAACGCCCGACCACCCACCGCCCCCTCCTGGGGGGTCACTTCGCGCCGCTCGACGGGGCGAGCCATCACGGCCGCCTGGAGGAGGACGACGCGGTCGAGGTGACCGTCGTCCTGCGCGCCGATGCCGCCCCGGAGCGGCTCTACGACCAGGATCACTGGCTGCACCTGCCGCGCGAGCGGCGCCACGAGATCGAGCGCCACCACTACCACGCGCGGGAGGACGACTTCTGGCAGGTCGAGCGGTTCGCCCGCGACCACGGCCTCGAGGTGGGGGAGCGCTCCCACGAGCGGCGCACGGTGCGGCTGTGCGGCAGCGCGGCGGCGATCGGCCGGGCGTTCGGCGTCGAGCTGGTTCGCTACCGGCACGCCCGCGGCCACCACCGCGGCTTCGAGGGCCAGATCCACGTGCCCCATGAGCTGCACGACGTCGTCCGCGCGGTGCTCGGCCTGCACGACCGTCCGGTGCTGCGGCCTAACCTGTCGGTGACGCCGGGCGGCGGCGGGCCGCTGCTCACCGCGACCGAGCTCGCCGAGCTGTACGAGTTCCCGCCCGCCTTCACCGGTCGCGGCCAGCGCATCGGCATCATCGAGCTGGGGGGCGGCTACCGGCGCAAGGACCTCGAAGCGTTCTTCGACGGGCTCGGCATTCCGCATCCCCAGATCGTCGACGTCGAGATCGACGGCGCCCGCAACGAGCCCGAGGACGAGGCGGCGGTGCGCGCCACCATCGAGTGGATGAATCGCGCGGTGGCGGACGCCGCGAGCGCGGGTGCTCCGCCGGAAGAGGGGGGCTCCACGATCGAGGTGACGATGGACATCGAGGTCGCCGCGGCGCTCGCTCCCGGCGCCGAGATCGTCGTCTACTTCGCTCAGCCGACGGAGCACAGCCTGTTCAACGCGCTCCACGCCGCGCTCGAGCCGGGAGGCCCCGAGGTGCTGTCGCTGAGCTGGTCGTGGAACGAGCGGCCCGCCGACCACGAGCAGGAGCAGGTCGACGAGCTGCTCGAGCGGTGCGCGGTCGACGAGCGCACGGTGTGCGTCGGCTCCGGCGATCGCGGGTCGCGGGGCAGCCCCGCTCGCGGGCCGGACGATCTCAATCCGCAGTTCCCGGCCACCAGCCCCTACACCCTCGCCTGCGGCGGCACGACGCTGGTGCTCGACGACGGTCGACTCGCCGGCGAAGTGGTCTGGAACACGCCCGAGTTCCAGGAGTCGTCCGGCGGCGGGATCAGCCGCTTCTGCCCGATGCCGAAATGGCAGGAGGACGCGCGGGTGCCGGCCCTCCCCGACGGCTCGCAGGGGCGCGGCATCCCCGACGTCGCCGCCGTCGCCGACCCTGCGACCCACTGCGGCATCTTCGTCGGCGGCGCATGGGGGCCGGCGGCCGGGACGAGCGCCTCGGCGCCGCTGTGGGCGGCGCTCGCCGCGCGGTGCAACGAGGCGCTGGGGATGCCGATCGGCTACACCACGCCGCTCTTCTACCGTTTCGGGCGCGAGCAGCCGGAGCTGTTCCGCCAGGTCGTCGAGGGTGAGAACGGTGCCTACAGCGCCGCCCACGGCTGGGACGCCTGCACCGGCCTCGGCGGCCCGCGCGGCGAGCGGCTGCTCGCGGCCCTGCGCGGCGACTGACGCTGTGCGCTAGGCTGCCCGGCATCGCGGATCGAGCGACGGGAGGCAGCGATGCGGTCGAGGTGCTGGCTGGCGGTGTGGATGGCGGTGCTCGCCGTGCCCGTGGGTGGCGCGGCCGACGGTGCCGATTGGAGCGATCTCGTCGCGCTGTTCGAAGAGTGGCGCGAGCTCGAGCGACCGCCCTTCGTCGACGGGGTGCCCGACTACTCGGCGTCGGCGATGGCGACCCAGGCGAGAGGGCTGGCCGCGCTCCAGCGCCGCCTCGCGGCGATCGATCCGAGCGCATGGCCGATCGCCGAGCAGGTCGACTACCACCTCGTGCGGGCGGAGATGAACGGCCTCGACTTCAACCTGCGGGTGCTCCGTCCGTGGGCGCGCGATCCGGCCTTCTACCAGTCGGTGTGGACCTACCAGAGCGACACTCCGGCCCACGAGGGGCCGACCCACCACGCCCTCGTCGAGCTGTGGACCTATCGCTTTCCGCTGAGCGAGGCGGCGGCGACGCAGCTGGCGGCCGAGCTCGCCACCATCCCGCCGCTCCTCGCCCGGGCGCGCACCAACCTCGTCGGCAACGCCCGCGAGCTGTGGGTGGCGGGCACCGGCAATCTGCGCGACCAGCTCGCCGCGCTCGAAGCGCTCGCCCCGTCGCTGGCCGGCGCCGGGGCGGCGGTCGAGGCGGCGCGCAGCGACGCCGCCGCGGCGACCGCGAGCTTCGTCGCCTGGCTCGAGGCGGAGGCGGCCGAAAAGACCGGACCGTCGGGGATCGGCAAGGAGAACTACACCTGGTACCTGCGCAACGTTCACCTCGTGCCGCTGAGCTGGGAGGAGGAGGTGACGCTGCTGCGCCGCGAGCTCGACCGGGCGCACGCCTCGCTGCGACTCGAGGAGCATCGCAATCGCGAGCTGCCGCCGCTGGTCGCCATCGCCTCCGCCGAGGAGTACGACCGGCGCGCACAGCAGGCGGTCACCGAGTACCTGGAGTTCCTCGAGCGCGAGCGGGTGCTGCCGATCCGGCCGTGGATGGAGCCGGCGCTGCGGGCGCGCGTCGGCAGCTTCGTCCCCGAGGAGGAGCGCAACTTCTTCCGCACCGCCATCCACTTCGAGCCGATGACGCTGTGGACCCACTTCTACCACTGGTGGGACCTGGCGCGGATGGAGGCCGAGCCGCACCCGAGCCCGGTCCGTCGGCGGCCGCTGCTCTACAACATCTTCGACAGCCGGTCGGAGGGGATGGCGACCGGGGTGGAGGAGATGATGATGCACGCCGGCCTCTACGACGATCGCCCGCGAGTGCGCGAGATCGTCTGGATCATGCTCGCCCAGCGGGCGGCGCGCGGGCTCGGCTCGCTGTGGGTGCATGCGAACGACTTCACCATGCAGCAGGCGCGCGACTTCCACGTCGCCTGGACACCGCGCGGCTGGATGCGCGAAGACCTCGACCTGCTCGGCTTCGAGCAGCTCCTCTACCTGCGGCAGCCGGGCTACGGCACCAGCTACATCACCGGCAAGATCCAGATCGAGCGGCTGATCGCCGAGCGCGCCCGCCAGCTCGGCGACCGCTTCACGCTCTCCGGGTTCTTCGACGAGGTCGATCGGCTCGGCGTGATCCCCGTCTCGTTGCTGCGCTGGGAGCTGACCGGCCGCGACGACGAGATCCGCGCCCTCCTCGAGCGCTGATCGGTCGCCGGCCGCTCAGTCGGCCGTCGCGCGCTTGGTCAGCCGGATCTCGTTGCCCGCTTCGTTGTGCTCGACCTCGTCCATGAAGGCGTGGATGAGGAACAGCCCGCGCCCCCGGGCCTTCAGCATGTTCTCCGGCTTGGTCGGATCGGGGAACTCGGAGGGGTCGAAGCCGGGCCCCTCGTCGCGCACCACGTAGTGGATGCGGTCCGGCGTCTGCTCGGCGCGGCAGTGCACCCGCCGACTGCTCCACGGATCGGCGACGCGCCGCTCCTCGATCAGGCGGTGGTAGGGCTCGCTGCCGTCGACGCGCAGGTCGGAGCTGACCTCGAGGTTGCCGTGGATGATGGCGTTCGACAGCGCCTCCGACAGCGCGGTGCCGACCTGCGACCGCATCTGCTCGTCGCCGAAGCCGGTCCGCTCGAGCTCCTCCTGCAGGAACGCGACGAGCGGCGCGATCAGCGCCGGATCGGTCGCCACCTGGAACTCCGACGCCGACGACTCGAAGCACTCCAGGATCGCCGCCCGCTCTCGCTTGGCGTTGGCGACGTCGAGCACCTGCTCCACCGTCTCCGGCAGATGATCGACCATGTCCGCCTTGGCGACGTAGCTCGCCGCGCCGCTGGCGAGGGCGTCGACCGCCACCAGCTCGCTGCCGCGGGAGGTCATCAGGATCACCGGCACCAGCGGGAAACGGGCGTGCGCCTCGCGCACCAGCGCGAGGCCGTCGAGCTTGGGCATCCGCAGGTCGGTGAGGACGAGGTCGGGGCGGTGGCGCTCGAGCAGCTTGAGCGCCTGCTCGCCGTCCTCGGCCTCGATCACCTCGAGGTCGTCGAGCGCCTCGACACAGCGGATCGCCTGCTCGCGGTCGACAGCGTTGTCGTCAACGATCAGGATGGTCGGCATCGGTCGTCTCGGGTGCAGCGTCGCCGGAACCGGAGGCGGTCGGCTCCGCGATGGTCTTCGGCCAAGTGAAGCGGAAGACCGCCCCCCGTCCGTCGCCGGGATCGATCGAGATCATACCCCCGAAGCGCTGCACGATCCGCTGCACGATCGACAACCCCATTCCCGAGCCGGTCTCTTCGCTCCCCTCCCCGACCTGCTCGAAGACGCCGAAGATGCGGGTGCGGTCGTCGTGCTCGATACCGGGACCGTCGTCGCCGACCGCGAACTCCCACGCCTCGTCGAGCTCGCGCGCCGATACGGTGATCTCACCCCGCTCCCGGTCGTGGTGCTGGAGCGCGTTGCCGATCAGGTTGCGCAGCACCTGGCCGAGCGGTCCGCGGGCGGTCTCGAGAGTCGGCATCGCGCCGGTGGTCGTCACCCGGAACCCGTCTCTCGGAGCGAGCAGAAACGCCACCTCCTCGACCAGCTCCGCGGTGTCGACGCTCTCGATCTCGTCGCCGCCGCCGGCGTGCGAGAAGACCAGCAGGTCGTCGGTCAACGCCTTCATCTGCAGGGCGCGCCGGCGCAGCTCGTCGAGGTGCTCGCGGGTCTTGTCGGGGATCGACTCACCGAGATCCGTTTCGATGAAGCCGATCAGGGCTACGATCGAGCGCAGGGGCGCCCGCAGATCGTGGGAGGCGACGTGGGCGAAGCTCTCGAGGTCGGCGTTGGACCGTTCGAGCTCCTCCGCCTGGCGTGCCAGCAGCTCCTGAGCCTCCTTGTTCTCGGTGATGTCGCGAGCGACGGCGAAGATCAGTCCGCGCTCGACCACCGGCGCCGCCCGCCACGCCAGCCATCGGTAGTCGCCGTCGGCCGTCCGGTAGCGATTCTCGAAGTCGACGGTGACCGAGCCCTGGGCGAGGTGCTCGACCTCGGCGAGCGTGCGCTCGTGATCGTCCGGATGGACGAACTCGATGAACTGCGACCCGAGCAGCGCCTCCTCGCTGTGCCCGAGGGTTCTTTCGAACGCCGGACTGACGCGCTTGAAGAAGCCGTCGAAGCCGGCGACGCACATCAGGTCGAGCGACAGCCGGAAGAGCTGCCGGAGATCCCGCTCGTCTTCGGAGCGGCCCTCGGCACGGACCTCGCCGTCCCCTCTCTCGTTCATCGGTGGTGGCCCCGAGCGTACTAGATCGCGGGGGTGGAACGGGAGGTGAGCGCGCAGCGGCGTCAGCGGGGAGGGGGGTCCTCGTAGAGCCGGTCCGGCGGCGGCTCCGACTGCGAATCGGGGTCGGGCTCCTTGTCGCGGAAGATGATGCGGTCGTACTCCGGCGCCGGATCGTCGTAGGCGATCGGCCGGATGTTGCGGCTGGTGAAGATCTCGAGCTCGAGCAGCCAGTCGCCGTCGACTCTGCGCCAGACCTCGACCGCTTCGCCGTCGTCGATCTGCTGGCCGAGCATGCTCATCGTGAAATCGGTGCGGCGCACCCACAGATCGCCGCTCGACAGGTCCTCGAGAACGGTGGCGTGCAGCACCATCCCCCGCTCGATCATGCCGCCGTACATCTCCTCGATCACCGTACGACCGACCTTGGCGGGGAAGTTGGGAGTCATGACGCGAGCGTTCTCGGTGTGGAGGGCGCCGAGTGCGGAGGCGTCTCCCGACGCCCACGCCTCGTTCCAGCGGTCAGTGGGCGGGGCGCCGTCGTCCGCCGACATCGGCGATCCGATCGAGGCCGTCAGCAGCAGGGCGAGCCAGGAGTGATTGCGCATTCAGCGGACTCTATTGCCAGGCGGCGGCGGATGCGAGCCTCGATCGGCGCGACAGCGAGGCGCCGTTGTGGTACCATCCGCCGATCCGAGGAGTTCTCGCGTCATTCAGAACCGGTCGCAGGAGGGGCTCGCCTCATCGAAGCCGGTGCCACTGAGCCGCGACCGATAACCAGGGGACCACCTAATAGGAGCAAGCAAGCGTATGAAGAGACTCATTGTGTTCAGCTTCGCGATGATCGTCGCCACGACCGCCATCGCCCAGACGCCCACCCACTTCGACACCGCCAACCCGTCGGGTGACGTCAAGCGTCGCAACTGGATCCACGGCGAGGGCACCGTCACGCTGTGGGATAACGGCATGCCCGACGGCGTCAACGGCTACTCCAACGCCACGGTCGACGCCTTCGGCGCCCGTCGCACGCTGCTCGGCGACTTCACCGTTCCCGCGGGCGACATCTGGGACGTCGTCAACATGACCTGGAATCACGTCTGGGGCGGCGGCCAGGGAGCTGGCTTCGGTACCGGCCTCGAGATGCAGGTGGTCGGTGACGCCGGTGGTCCCGATCTCGGCAACGTGATCGCGGTGGCCAGCGTCAACACCTACAGCGAGGTCGCGACCGGCAACATCTTCTTCAGCCGTCCGGAGATCGAGTCGTTCGCCGAGTTCGATCCGATCAACCTCACCGAGGGCACGTATTGGTTCGAGGCGACCGTCGTCGGTGCCGACAACAACTTCTGGCTGACCGCTCCCGTCATCGACAGCGAGTGCTGGGTCAACTACGACGACTTCGCCGGCCTGGAGCCGTGCAGCTCGCAGTTCGGTGTGGTGTCCGACCTCTCCTACCGGCTCGGTGGCGTGGTCGTTCCGGTGGACCTTCAGAGCTTCGACGTCGAGTAAGCGTCTCTTCAGCTTCCACGACAACGGCGCCCCTCGGGGCGCCGTTTTTGTTTGGCCTCCGTGGTCACAGCGGTTCGGTGGAGCGCAAGGGGCGCCGCTGGCGAAACGTCGCGGCGATGCCGGCGGCACGGGCTCTCCATCGCTCGTCCTGCGGTGATGTGACGTCGCTGTCGAGGGCGGAGGCCGCCGTCGCGGCGGCTTCATCGTATGCCCCCTGCTCGGCGAGCGCGGCCGCCAGCGCGAGCGCAGTGACCACCGTTCCGCGTGGCAGCCGGCGCGCGATCTCGACCGCCCTCGAGCCGTCCCTCAACGACGGCTCCGGGCTGGTCGCCAGCAGCCAGGCGAGCTGCAGCGAGACCTCGCCCGGGGCTCGCGGGTGGGCCGCCGCCCGTTCGAGGGCCGCGGCGGCATCGGCATGCCGTCCCCGCAGCCAGTCGAGGCGCGCCATCAGCAGCAACGCCTCCGGATGCCCCGGCTCGGCGCTCTCCGCCCGCTCGAAGGCGGCGTACGCCTCCGCCGGCCGGCCTCCGGCCGCCAGCAGGTTGCCGTAGTCGAGCCACGCCCGCACGTCGGTCGGAGACAGCTCGAGCAGCCGTTGCAGATGGCCGGCGGCGACCGCTGCTTCGCCGCGCGACAGCGCCACCGTCGCCAGCCCCCGCCTCGCCGCCGCCTCGTCCTCGCCGGCGACGAGGAGCGCCCGGTAGTGGATGGCGGCCTCGTCGTGGCGCCTTAGAGCGAGCAGCGTCTCGGCCAGTCGCGAGCGGAACAGCGCGTGATCGGGATCGCCGTCGACGAGCTCCCGGTAGAGCGTCACCGCGCGGTCGAGCTCGCCGTCGTAGAACGCTCGCAGCGCCGTCGACGCCGTCGTCATCTCCTCGATGCGGTCCTTGGGGTCGGCGAGGGCGTCGCGTCGGGGCGCGGCGGTCGGTTGCGCCCGCGCGGTGACGTAGCCGAGCGCCTCGAGCCGTCGTCGACGCTCGTCGTCGATCTCGACCGTCGGGCCGGACGGCGCGGCGCGCAGTCGCTCGTCGAGACGCGCCTCGAGGCGGGCGACGATCTGCGGCTCGTCGCCGACGCGGTTGATCGACTCGTCGGGGTCGGCCACCAGATCGTAGAGCTCCGGACGCGGCGCGCGGATGTACTTCCACCGCCCGGCCCGCATGGCGTGGAGGGGGGCGTAGCGATAGTCGAGATAGGGGGCGAGGGTCTCGCTGTAGGCGAAGAGACCGAGATCGGACCGCTCGCCGTGCAGCAGCGGCACCAGGCTGCGGCCGTCGACGTCGGCGAGCGGCGGCGCGCCGAGCAGCTCCAGCACGGTCGGCGCGACGTCGACGAGGCGGACGGGCGTCGCCACCCGGCCGGGCTCGACGACGCCGGGCAGGCGCACGATCAGCGGCACCCGTACGGTGGTGTCGTAGACGAAGTAGCTGTGGCCGATCTCGCCGTGCTCGCCGAACGCTTCGCCGTGGTCGGCGGTCACCACCACCAGGGTGCGCGCGGCGGCGTCGAGCTCGTCGAGGGCGTCGATCAGCCGGCCGAGCTGGTGGTCGGTCCACGCGATCTCGCCGAGGTAGCGGCCGACGGTGGGGTCGGGGTCGGCTCGCTCGTGGCGCGAGCGGAACGGCTCCGGAGGGTCGTAGGGGGCGTGGGGATCGAACAGGTGGACGAACTGGAAGAAGGGGCGTTCGGCATGGCGTCGGAGCCAGTCGATGGCGGCGTCGATCACCACGTCGGCTCGCAGCTCGTTGGTCGCGCGCTCGGAGATGCGGACCCCGGTGGCGTCGGCGCCGGCGGCGTCGGTGGTGTCGCGGTAGGCGGCGAAGCCCTGCTCGATGCCGGTGCCGCGGTTGAGGACGAAGACCCCGACCTGGGCGCCGGTCGCCCATCCCGCTTCCGCCAGGTTCTCGGCGAGCGTGCGGTGCTCGTCGGCGAGTTGGTAGCGGCCGTTGTCGCGGACGCCGTGGCGGGGCGGGTCGAGGGCGGTCATCAGGCTGGCGTGCGACGGCACCGTCAACGGCGCCGGGGCGGTGACCGTCTCGAAGACGACCCCCTCCGCCGCCAGCCGGTCGAGGGTCGGGGTAGCGACCGCGGAGAAGCCGTACGGGCCGAGCCGGTCGGCGCGGGTGGTGTCGAGCGACACGAGGAGGACGCTGAGCTCGGGCTCGACCGGGCCGGGGGCGCAGGCGACCGCGAGGGTCCATGCAGCCGCGACGGCGACGGTCGCCGTTCGGAGCCGCCGGCGTGGGCTGCGGCGGGTGCCGCCGGCGTGCGAAGGGGAACCGCTCGTTCGGGGCGCTCGCACGGTGCCGGGCATGTTAGACGACACGGGGAGCGGCGTACGCCGCGCCGGCGATAGGCTCTATACTCTTCGACCCTGCACGCGGCCCCGGCCCGTCCGCCCGTCGCGAACCTGGAAGCGCCCCGTTGAAGTCGTCGCCGTCCTCCCTTCGCCCGCTGTGCCGCGGGCTCGCCACGATCACCGCGCTGGTGTCGATCGTCGGATGTGGAGCACCGGAGATTCCTCCCGTCGATCCCGCCCGGGAGCCGGTGCTCGAGGCGCCGGAGGGGGCGGCGACGTCGACGGCGATGTCGGCGATCGGCGATGAGCTCGGAAGGCTCGACCCATCGAGCGACGGCTTCGAGTCGGAGGTGCTCAGCGAGCGCGCCCGCACCGCCCTCGACCGCATCGGGCGCCGGCTGTCGATGATCGACACCGCGGGCGAGTTCGGGATCGCCGTCGATGACGGCTTCGCCGGATCGCAGCTGCGCCCGCCGGAGCCCGAGGTCGTCTTCCGCGACCCCACGTTGGAGGTGCTCGAGGGACGCCTCGAAGCGGACGCGCACCTCGGCGCCGACGGCCTCGACGCCGCGCTGCGGGCGCTCGGGTCGCCGTTCGTCGGCGGCGAGCTGGCGGCCAAGTTCAAGATCGACCGGGTGACGGTGACCGGCGAGGACTCCTTCTCGACCGGCATCCTCTACCTCGGCCGCGGTCGCGGGCGGTCCGAGGTCGTGCAGCAGAACGCCCGCTGGGAGGCGCGGTGGAAGCTCGACGGCAACAGGGCGGTGCTGCACCGCCTCGCGGCGTCCGACTTCCGCGAGGTTCGGGCGCCGAGGTCGCTCTACGCCGACGTCACCCGCTCCGCCTTTCCGGGCGACGGCGATCTCGACCGCCTGCGACGCGGCATCGACAGCTGGTGGGGGCGCATCGACGCCGGTCTCGGCTACAGCTTCTACGGCGACTACGCGCTGGCGCTCGGCGACGTCGACAACGACGGGCTGGAGGACGTCTACCTCTGCCAGCCGGGCGGGGTCGCCAATCAGCTCTTCCGCCACCGTCCCGACGGCACCCTCGAGGACATCTCGGCGGCGTCCGGCGTCGACATCCTCAACGACACGCCGACCGCGCTGTTCGCCGACTTCGACAACGACGGCAACCAGGACCTCGTGGTCGCCAACCTCCTCTACCTGATGGTGATGCGGGGGGACGGCGCGGGCGGCTTCGAGCTCGCCGCCGAGGTGCTGGTCGACAACGCGGTGTCGATGTCAGCGGCCGACTACGACGGCGACGGCGCACTCGACCTCTACGTCGCCCGCTACAGCTCGTCGCGCAGCACGCCGTCGGGGGCGGCGATCTACGACTCCGACGAGGGCCGGCCGAACGTGCTGCTGCGCAACGAAGGGGGGCTGCGCTTCCGCGACGTCACCGTCGAGAGCGGCATCGACCACAACAACACCAAGTTCAGCTTCGCCAGCGTGTGGGAAGACTACGACGACGACGGCGACCCCGACCTCTACGTCGCCAACGACTTCGGGCGCAACAACCTCTACCAGAATCGCGGCGGCCGCTTCGTCGACGTCGCCGGCGAGGCGGGCGCCGAGGATCGGGCCGCAGGGATGGGGGCGAGCTGGGCGGACTTCGACCGCGACGGCCGCATGGACCTCCACGTCAGCAACATGTTCTCGTCGGCGGGGGGCAGGATCGTCGACAAGCCGGAGATCGCCCGGATCGCGGGGGGCGACGACGTGGTGGCGCCGCTGCAGCGGTTCGCCAAGGGCAACACCCTGCTGCGCAACCGTGGCGACGGCACCTTCGAGGACGTCAGCGATCGCGCCGGCGTGACCATGGGTCGCTGGTCGTGGGGCGCCGAGTTCGTCGATGTCAACGGCGACGGCCACCAGGACCTGATGGTGCCCAACGGCTTCGTCACCAATCACAACTCGAAGGACTTGTGAAGCTTCTTCTGGCGGCGCGTGGCGCCCCATCGACCCGGTGACAGCGAGGGCCGCACCGCCCAGAGCAACAGCTGGTCGGCGGTGAACTACCTGCTGCGCTCGGGGTTCTCGTGGAGTGGGCACGAGCCGAACACGATGTACGCCAACCTGGCGGACGGGCGCTTCGCCGACATCTCCTACGTCGCCGGCGTCGACTTCGACGACGACGCCCGCGGCGTTGCGGCGATCGACTGGGATCAGGACGGTGATCTCGACCTGTGGCTCAACAATCGCAGCTCGCCGAAGGCGCGGCTGCTGCGCAACGAGACCGGCGCGCCGGCCGCGAGCCTGCAACTGCGCCTCTACGGCACACGGTCGAACCGCGACGCGGTCGGCGCGCGAGCGACGCTGACGATCGACGGCGGCCCACCGCTG
This sequence comes from Thermoanaerobaculia bacterium, assembly GCA_052032135.1. GTDB lineage: Bacteria > Acidobacteriota > Thermoanaerobaculia > Multivoradales > JAHEKO01 > CALZKB01. The sequence continues at coordinate 12,957 of JBPEXA010000444.1, forward strand.
GCGCGGACGGTGCGCGCGGGCGTCAACTACACCGTTCAGGCCGGAAAGTGGCTGCACTTCCCGCTGCCGGGCTCGACGGTGGAGGGGTCGCTCACCGTCCGATGGCCCCACGGCTCGACCACCCGGCACCGGGTGTCCGGCGCCGGCTTCTTCCTGCTGGTCGAGGGGGAGGAGGCGCTGCGGCCGGTCGAGGCGCCGGAGGTGGCGAGCCGCCTCGAGCCGGCGGAGCTCGAGGTCGAGCCGGTCGAGCGGACGGCTTCGGTGCCCCTCGGGCGCCCGCTGGAGCTGCCGCCCGATCTGGCGATGACCGACTTCGACGGCGAGGTCCACCGGGTCTCCGATCTCGCCGGCCGCCCGGTGCTGATCAACCTGTGGGCGAGCTGGTGCGCCCCCTGCCGTACCGAGTTCCGCGACTTCCGCGAGCACCGCCGGCGACTGGCGCGCCACGACCTCGAGATCCTCGCCTGCTCGGTCGACGAGGACCTCGATGCCGCGGTCGCCGCCGCCGAGGCGCTCGGCGTCCGCTTCCCGACCGGGCCGTGTGACGAGCGGCTGCTGGCGCTCGTCGAGACGATCAAGAAGGTGGTCTTCGACCGCTACGAAGACCTGTTGCTGCCGACCAGCCTGCTGCTCGACGGCGAGGGGCGGCTGGCGCGGATCTACGTCGGACCGGCGGACGCCGAGCGGCTGGCCGGCGACCTCGAGGCGTTGCGCGCCGCCGACGACCCGGTCGAGCGCCTCGCCCTGGCGGCGATGACAGAGGGCGGCCAATGGCAGCGACCGGACGTCTGGCTCGCCAGCCAGCAGGGCCGGCAGCTCGTCGAGATGACGCGCTTCCTGAGTCGCGAGCGCCACGGCGGCTGGCTCGGCTTCTACGCCGAGCGGCTCGCCGGATACCTGGAGAGCGACCGCCGGCCGGAGCGGGCGTTGGCATCGGCGACGGATGCGCTGATGGAGGCCGCCCAGGCGCTCGCGATCGACGACCCGTCGGCGGGGGCCGAGCTGCTGCGCCGGGTGCTCGTCCACCGGCCTCGCGATCCGAGGGTCGTCTGGCAGCTCGCCTGGACGCTGCTCGACGGTGAAGGGGTGACCGCGGAGGCGCAGCGGCTGGCCGATCGCGCGCTCGAGCTCGAGCCGCGGGCGCCGACGCCGCGGGCGGCCGCCTTCCGCGGCCTGGTCCTGCAGCGACTCGGGCGGGCTCGGGAGGCGCTCGCCGAGCTCGATCTCGCGGTCGCTGCGGCTCCCGACGACGCGGTGCTGGCGGCCGCCAGGAGCTCCGCCGCGGCGGTGGTCGAGCAGCGTGACGGCGCGATCGCCGCCTTCCGGCAGCGGGTGCTCGACGCGCCCGACTCCGTCACGGCACGACTCGACCTCGCCCGCGCGCTCGACGAGGCGGGGCGCCACGACGCCGCCACCGAGGAGTACCGCCGCTACCTCGAGCTCGCCGATGGCGCGGAGGACGACGGCGAGCGCGGTCGCCGGGCGAGGGTGCTCTACCGGCTCGGGCGTTGGGCGGAGGCGGCGGCCCAGCTGTCGACGGTGGTGGAGAGCGGGAGCGCGACGACCGAGGACCGCAAGTTGCTCGGCCTGGCGTCGGCGCGCGCCGGTGACGACGGCGGCGCGCGACGCCATCTCGAAGCGGCGGTCGCCGCGTCACCGGGCGACACCGAGGTCCACCTCGTGCTGGGGATCGTCCAGGCCCGCACCGGCGACTTCGATCGCGCGATCTCGAGCTTCGAACGCGTGCTCGAGATCCAACCGGGTCACGCCGAGGCGCGCAGGAACCTCGCTCTCGCCCATGAGAACGCGGGAGATCGCGCGGCGGCGATCGACCAGTTCCGTCGCTATCTCGATCTCGCCCCCGACGACGTCGAAGCGCGGTCGAGGATGGCGCGTTCGCTGGAGGCGGTCGGCCGGCAGGACGAGGCGCTCGCCGCCTACCGCGCCATCCTGCGCATCGATCCGGCGGCGAGCGCGACCCGCTATCGGCTCGCCTGGCTGCTGGCGACCAGCGCCGAGGAGCGCCACCGCGACGGCGAAGCCTCGTTGGCGCTGGCGCGGGAGCTGATGGCGTCGAACCCTCCCCATCCGGCACTGCTCGACCTGATGGCCGCGGCGTACGCCGAGACGGGCCGCTACGACGAAGCCCGCGAGGCCGCCAGCGAGGCGCTCGAGATGGCGACCGCCGCCGGCGCGCGCGAGCTCGCCGACGCCATCCGCCGCCGCCTCGAGCTCTACGCCGACGGCCGGCCGTTCCACGGAGCTTGAATCCGCCGGCCGCCGGGGGACGAAGGAGATCGACCGTGGCGACGTCGAGCACGACCGTGTCACCTCCACGAGTGGTGATCTCGGGGATCGGAGCGGTCAGCCCCTTCGGCTGGACCGCTGGAGCGCTGTGGCGCGGGCTCGCCGCCGGTCGCACGGCGGTCGCCGAGCCGCGAGGCTTCGACCTCGCCGGCCAGCGCACACGGGTCGCCGCCGAGGTGCCGCCACCGTCCGGAGAGCCTCCGATCGGTGACTCGATCGCCGACCGCTTCGCGGTCGCGGCGGCCCGCGAGGCGATCGCGCAGGCGGCGATCGACCCCGCCTCGGTCGACGTCGGCGTCTACTTCGGCAGCAGCACCGCCGGCATGCGCGAGGGGGAGGACTACTACGCCGAGCTGATCGGGTGTCGCCAGGGGCGTGCACCGCTGCGGCGACTGGTCTCCCATCAGCTCAACGGCCCGGGCGACGCGGTGGCGAGGGCGCTCGGCGCCAGCGGGCCGGTGCTCACCGTGTCGTCGGCTTGCTCGTCGGGGGCGCAGGCGATCGGCGAAGCGCTGCGCGCGGTCCGCGCCGGGGAGGTCGAGGTGGCGATCGCCGGCGGCTCCGACTCGCTCTGCCGGCTGACCTACGCCGGCTTCAACGCCCTGCGCTCGGTCGACGAGCGGCCGAGCCGGCCGTTCCGCGGCGATCGCGCCGGCCTCAGCCTCGGTGAAGGGGCCGCGGTGGTGGTGGTCGAGCGGGCGGATCACGCCGCGCGGCGGGGGGCGACGGCGCTGGCACTGCTGCTCGGTGCCGGCGCGTCGTGCGACGCCCACCACATGACGGCGCCGGAGCCGGAGGGGCGCGGTGCCCTGCTGGCGATCCGTCAGGCGCTCGCCGACGCGTCGCTGGAGCCCGACGCGATCGCCTTCGTGCAGGCGCACGGCACCGGCACGCCGCTCAACGACGTCGCCGAGTGGCGGGCGTTCCACGCCGCCTTCGGCGATCGCGCGCGACGGCTGCCGGTGACCAGCGCCAAGGGCGCGGTCGGCCATCTGCTCGGCACCGCCGGCGCGCTCGAAGCGGTGGCGACGGTGCAGTGCCTGATCGCCGGCGCGGTCCATCCGACCGCCGGCGAGGGGGAGATCGATCCGCAGGCGCCGGTCGATCTGGTGGTCGACACGCCGAGAGAGCTGGTGACGCCGTGCGCGGCGCTGT
>JBPEXA010000445.1:0-1677 GCA_052032135.1 Thermoanaerobaculia bacterium
GTCGACTCGCCGAATCGAGGGATGCCGATACCGGGCGACATCTTGAGCGGATCGGCGCCTACACCGCGGCGCTGGCCACCGAGCTCGCCGACGGACCGAACGGTCTGCCGCTCGACGCCGAGTCGATCGAGCAGATCGAGAAATCGAGCGCCCTGCACGACATCGGCAAGGTCGCCATTCCCGACGCCATCCTCCTCAAGCCGGGCCGGCTCACCGACGCCGAGCGCAAGGTGATGCAGTCGCACACGCTGGTCGGCGGTGACACCTTGCGGACGATCATCGAGACCTACGAGGACCACGGCTATCTCGAGGTCGCCATGCACATCGCCTACAGCCACCACGAGCGCTGGGACGGCGACGGCTATCCGCACCGCCTCGGTGGCGACGACATCCCGCTCCCCGCCCGGCTGGTGGCGGTGTGCGACGCCTACGACGCGATCACCAGCCACCGGCCGTACCAGCCGGCGCTGCCGCACGCCGAGGCGATCGAGAGGATCGAGGTCGATCGCGGCCGCCACTTCGATCCTCAGGTCGTCGACGCCTTCCTGCGGTGCGCGCCGCAGTTCGCCGCCATCCGCAAGCGGCTGGGAGATCCCGTTGAGTGAGCGCGCCGTGTCGCGCCGCCGGCTGCTCGAGGCGCTCGACGGCCTCCTCGAGCCGGAGCGCAGCGACGACGCCTGCCCGAACGGCCTGCAGGTCGAGGGGCGCGACGCGATCGCCAGCGTGGTCACCGGGGTGTCGGCCTGCGCCGAGCTGTTCGAGCGGGCCGTCGACCTCGGCGCCGACGCCGTGCTGGTCCACCACGGGCTGTTCTGGCGTGGCGACGAGCGCACGGTGACCGGCGTTCAGCGGCGGCGCCTCGGCATCCTGATCGAGCACGACGTCAACCTGATCGCCTATCACCTGCCGCTCGATCGCCATCCGGTGGTCGGCAACAACGCGCTCGCCGCCCGCGCCTTCGGCATCGAGGCCGCGGAGCCGTTCCCGCGCAGCGCCCGCGATCCGATCGGGATCGCCGGCGAGCTCGGACCGATCTCACCGGACGCCTTCGAGCGCCGCTGCGGCGAGGTGTTCGGCCAGCCCCCCCTCGCCTTCGCCCATGGCCCCGACCCGATCCGCTCCGCCGCCTTCGTCTCCGGAGCCGCCGAGCGGATGCTCCACGACGCGATCGCCGAGGGGCACGACGCCTTCGTCACCGGCGAGGTGAGCGAATGGGTTCCGAACCTGGCGCGTGAAGCCGGCGTCCACTTCTTCGCCGCCGGCCATCACGCCACCGAGCGCCTCGGCATCGCCGAGCTCGGCCGCTGGCTCGCCGCCGAGCTCGGGATCGACGAGACCTTCGTCGACGTCGCGAACCCGGTCTAGACCGCCGCCGTCGCCGGCGGTCAGCGCACCCGGGTGCCGTCCGGCACCGGAGCGGCGGGGTGCAGCAGCACCGGCCGGCCGTCGTCCGAGGCGGCGAGCACCATCCCCTGCGACTCGACGCCCATCAGCTTCGCCGGCTGCAGGTTGGCGACCACCACCACCTGCCGACCGACCAGCTCGTCGGCGTCGACCTCCTGGGCGATCCCCGCCACCACGGTCCGCCGTTCGCCGCCGAGATCGACCTCGAGCCGCAGCAGCTTGTCCGACTTGGGAATCGGCGCCGCGGAGACCACCGTCGCCACCCGCAGCTCG
>JBPEXA010000446.1:0-3332 GCA_052032135.1 Thermoanaerobaculia bacterium
ATCACCATCCCCGACGGCGAGGCGGCGAAGACGATCGACGTCGCCGCCGCCTGCTGGAGATCGATGCTCGACGCCGGGGTGCGCCGCGACAGCGTCGTGGTCGCCCTCGGCGGCGGCTCGACCGGCGACCTCGCCGGCTTCGTCGCCGCCAGCTACATGCGCGGCCTGCGCTGGGTGCAGCTGCCGACCACCGTCATCGCCCAGGTCGACGCCGCGGTCGGCGGCAAGACCGGTGTCAACCACGGTGGGATCAAGAACGCCGTCGGCGCCTTCCACTCTCCGGAGCTGGTGGTGGCGGCGAGCGCCTTCCTCGCCACCCTGCCGCGCCGGCAGCTGGCGTCCGGCCTCGTCGAGGTGGTGAAGATGGCGGCGCTGCTCGACCTCGAGCTGCTGGCGCGAGTGGAGGCCGACGTCGAGCCGCTGCTCGACGGCGATCCGCAGGCGTGGACGCCGGTGGTCGCCGCCAGCCAGCGGGTGAAGGCGGCGGTGGTCGAGCGCGATCCACGAGAGGCGGGAGAGCGGCGGGTGCTCAACTTCGGTCATACCCTCGGCCACGCCCTCGAAGGGGCCGCCGGCGGCGCGCTCACCCACGGCGAGGCGGTCGGCCACGGCATCCGCTTCGCCCTGCGGCTGGCGGCCGACGACGGCCTCGACGCCGGCTTCGTCGAACGGATCGAGCGGCTGCTCGGAAGATGCGAGCTGCCGCCGCTGCCGCCGGTCGGGGTCGAGGCGCTGCTGGCGGCGGTCGCCCGCGACAAGAAGGCGACACGCGACGGCGTCGTCTGGGTGCTGCCGACCGCACCGCAGGCGTGGCGGGCGACGGTGGTCGACGAGCGGCGGCTGCGCGCCGCTCTCGAGCGCTTCATGACGGCGGGCGGCCCGGCGTAGTAACCTGACCCGGGGACGCAGGGCAGGAGCCGGGGATCGCACTCGATGAGCTTCTTGGGCCGCATCACTCGACGATGGCCGCTGAGCCGGCTGCTCTTCGCCCTGCTGGTCGCGGTCGGCATCGTCCCCCTGGCGCTCAGCAGCGTGCTGCTGCTGCAGCAGAACCGCGACATCTTCGAGACCCAGGAGCGCAGCTACCTGACGCGGGCGGCGGAGACGCTGTCGGTCGAGCTGTCGAGCTACCTCGCCGCCACCCGCCGCCAGCTCCAGCAGCTCGGCGGCGCGCTGCTGACGGCGCCACCCGACGTCGACGTCGAGTCGAAGCTGCGCAGCGACTGGTTCAACGCCTACCTCGAGGACTTCCTGATCTCCAACCCCGACGTGCTGGCGCTGCGGGTGCTCAGCAGCGAGGGGGTCGGGCCGTTCCTGGCGCCGCAGGCGCTCTCGCCGGCGGTGCAGACCGCCTTCGACGCCGCCTTCGAGAGTGCGGTGGCGAGCGGCGACCGCGCCTACCGCTTCGTCGTGGTGCCGGAGACCGGTGAGCCGCTGACCGTCCTCGCGGTGCCGATCTTCGATCGCGACGGGGTGCCGCGCGCCTACGTCCAGGCGGCGGTCGAGCTGCGGCCGATGGAGGTGCTCTTCCAGCAGGAGGGGCAGGGCGACGCCGGCGTCTTCCTCATCCGCCGCGACGGCGACATGCTGTGGTGGGGGGGGGCGCGGCCGGACACCGTGCAGTCGCTGGCCGCCTCGCGGCTGGTCCGCGACTTCGTCGACTCGCCGCTGTCGATGACCCAGGAGTATCGAATCCGCGTCGACGGCGAGGAGGTGCAGACGCTCGGCCGCGCCAGCCCGGTGCCGGAGACCGGCTGGGGGGTGATCGTGCAGAAGCCGGCGGCCGCCGCCTACACCTCGGTCAAGGAGATGATCGGCCAGACGGTGCTGTCGACCGCGGTGCTCGTCGGCCTGGCGTCGATCCTCGCCGGCTGGCTGGCGCGCCAGTTCGGCAAGCCGATCCAGCGGCTGAGCGACGGCGCGGCGGAGATGGCGGCCGGCAACTTCGGCAGCCGCCTGGCGGGGAGCGACCTCGGCCTCGAGCTCAACGAGCTGGCCGCCAACTTCAACCGCATGAGCGGCTACATCGAGGAGTACGTCGGCCAGCTCGAGCGCGCCGCGCGCATCAACCGCGAGCTGTTCATCGGCTCGCTGAAGTCGTTCACCGCGGCGGTCGACGCCAAGGATCCCTACACCCGCGGTCACTCCGAGCGGGTCGCCCGCTACAGCCGCGCCATCGCCCGCCACATGGGTCTCGGTCGCGAGGAGCAGGAGCAGGTGTGGGTCGGCGGCGTCATCCACGACGTCGGCAAGATCGGCATCGAGGACCGCATCCTCCGCAAGGGGACGACGCTGTCGCGCGAAGAGTTCGAACAGATGAAGCTGCACACCGTGATCGGCGCCAACATCATGAGCCGGATCGAGCAGCTGCGCGAGGTGATCCCCGTCATCCGCTGGCATCACGAGTCGCTCGACGGCACCGGCTATCCCGACGGCCTCAAGGGCGACCAGATCCCGCAGCTGGTGCGCATCGTCACCCTCGCCGACACGCTCGACGCGATCACCACCGATCGCCCGTACCAGCGCGGCTTCTCGGCCGACGAGGCGATCGCCCGCATCCGCGAGCTGGTCGGCAGCCGCTTCGATCCCGAGGTCGCCGAGGCGTTCTTCGCCGCCTACGAGGCGGGCGACATCGAGCTCGCCGACCGTCCGGTCTCCGACGTCGAGCCGGTCGACATGTCGGTCAGCAGCAGCTGACGCCCCCTGCGCGCGCGCTGCTAGCATGCCGTCATGACCGACGACCGGCTGGAGCTGGCGCCGGAGGCGACCGCTCCCGGCACCACCGACGACGAGGCGGCGAAGCCGTCGATCTGGCGGCGCCTGAAGCGCGGCCTGTCGATGACGCACACCGAGATCCTCGAGCGCGTCGACGCCGCGATCAGCGGTCGGGGGGTGGTCGACGAAGAGGTGCTCGAGGCGCTCGAGGAGGCGCTGATCGGCGCCGACGTCGGCGTTCAGTCCGCCCTCGAGCTCGTCGAGCGGGTGCGCACCGAGGTGCGGCCGCACGAGGCGGCCGATCCGCTGCGGCTGCGACAGCGGCTGGTCGACGAGATGGCGCTGCTGCTGATGGACGCCGACCTCGCCCCCGCCGAGCCCGACGGCCCGACGGTGACCCTGCTGGTCGGCGTCAACGGGGTCGGCAAGACGACCACCGCCGCCAAGCTCGCCCGGCGCGAGCTCGATCGCGGGCACACGGTCATGCTGGTCGCCGGCGACACCTTCCGCGCCGCCGCGGTCGAGCAGCTCAGCCTGTGGGCGGAGCGGCTGGGGGTCGACATCGTCCGCCAGGAGCACGGCGCCGATCCGGCGGCGGTGGTGTTCGACGCCCTGCA
>JBPEXA010000447.1:0-1525 GCA_052032135.1 Thermoanaerobaculia bacterium
CGACCTTCGCGCTCGGGCCGACCGCCGCGATCGCCCCGTCGACGACGGCGACGGCGCCGTCGTCGATCACTCTCCGCTCCGCGTCCATGGTCACCACGGTGCCGCCGTCGACGATGAGCGCCGACTCCGCGGCCGCCGCCGGGCGGCCGTCGGTGGCCGGTAGAGCGCTCAGCGCGAGGACGACGGCGAGCGACGTGCGGCGCGACCTCCTTCCCATGGTCGCGCGATCATCGCACAGCGCCGACGCCCTCCACCACGCGGTCGAGCACCGCCCGGATATCCCCGTGAGGGCCGGCGGCGAGCCACTGTTCCAGCTGCCGCCGCTCGTCCTCGGAGGGCACGGTCGCGCTCGACAGCCGCTCCCGGAAGAGGTCGTCCATCAGCGCCTCGAGCTGCGCCTCGTCGAGCGTCAGGGTCGAACGATCGTCGGCCCACCAGCGGCGCGGGTCGGCGAGCTCGACCGAGCGCGGCATCTGCCAGTGGGTGCCGAAGTGGAGGCGCAGCACCTCCGGCATCGGCAGGTAGACGATCGTCGGCGGCGTCGATCCGGCGGCCTCCCACCGCGCAGCGACGGCGGACGCCAGCTCGGCGACCAGCTTGTTGGTGAGCCGCGTGGAGGCGCTGCCGACGGCGCCGAGCCCGCGGTCCTCGCTGTAGGCGAGCGACGTCGCGGAGGCCTCGGCGACGACGATCTCGAGCGGCGGCAACGCCGCCCCGTCCCCACCAGCATCGTCGGCGGCCGCCCGTAGCGCCAGCAGCAGGCTGATCAGGCCGCGATTGTCGACCGCTCCGCCGTCGGTCACCCAGTAGTGGGCGGGCGGCTCACCGACCGTGATCAGGGCGTTGGAGAAGACCGGCGGGAAGTTGGCGCTCACCGACGCCGCCGCCGCCAGCGAGATGTCGGCCGAGCGCACCACCGCGTAATCGAGATCGAGCGGCCAGCCGGCGGCGTCGGAGCGGGCCGCCGACTCGGTGAGGTCGGCGAGATTGGTGATCGCCAGCCGGCTGCCGGCGCGATCGATGCGCGCGCAGTCGCGAGGGGTGCGATCGTCGCCCCGGCAGGCGTCGTCGTCGACGGTCGAGGCGCCGGTCACCCCGCTGTTGAAGATGACGCCGAACGGACGGTCGGCGCCGACGCAGCCGAGCCGCCGGCAGACACCCACCCCGCGGTAGAAGGTGCGGGCGAAGCTCTCGGTGAGCAGCTGTCCGAGTCGGGTGCCGTCCATGAACCGCCATTCGCCGACACCGGCGAGCACGTCGTGGATGTAGGGCGCCGCCATCGCGTCGCGGAAGGCGCGCCAGGGTGGTGCGTCGGTCGCCGCGGCGAGCAGCGCGCGGCGGTTCGCCGCGAAGTAGGCGAGGGTCGCGCTGCCGCCCGAGACGCCCGAGGCGAGCACCACGCGACCGAGCGCGCCGCGATCGTGCAGCCCCTTGAGCACGGCATAGCCGTAGAGCGCGGAGCGGGTGCCGCCGCCGGAGAGGGCGACCGCCAGGGGCGGCCGTTGGCCGCCGCCGGCGAGCAGCT
>JBPEXA010000448.1:0-3353 GCA_052032135.1 Thermoanaerobaculia bacterium
CCGCCCAGCCGTACCACGCCTTCCTGCGCACGATGCTGCGGCCGCAGCGCTATCCGGAGGTGCTCCCCTACGTCGGCGGCCCGGTGATCCCGCCGTACGACGTCACCGCCTGGTCGCTGCCGATCCTGATGGGGGTCGCCGTCGACGAGGTGGCGGTCGACGTCGCGGGCGAGCTGGTGGAGGTCGACGCGCCGCGATGGCCGTCGGTCGAGGTCGACGCCTCGGAGCACGGCTACCTGCTGCCCCATGCCGCCGACGGCGTCTTCACCGCCATCAACCGACGGCTGGCGGCCGGTGGCGAGGTCTACTGGCTGGCGGAGCCGGGGAGCGCGGGCTCGCCGGGCGACGTCTGGCTGCCGGCGGGCTCGGTGACCGCCGCCGAGCTGCAGACGCTCGTCGACGAGCTGCACCTTCCGGTCACCTCCCTCGACGCTGCTCCGGGCGGCGCCGCCTACCGGCTGGCGGCGCCGCGGGTGGGGCTCTACAAGCCGTGGGTCGCGAGCATGGACGAGGGGTGGACGCGCTTCGTCCTCGAGCAGTACGAGTTCGACTACCGCAACCTCGCCAACGAGGACCTGCGCGACGGGTCGTTCGCCGACGACGTCGACGTGCTGGTGCTGCCCGACGTCGGCAAGTCGATCCTCGCCACCGGCGAGCCGGAAAGCGCCGAGTCCCGCCGCTTCTGGTCGAAGCTGCCGCCGCGCTACCGCGGCGGTGTCGACGTCGACGGCGGCGAGCACCTCGAGACGTGGGTCGAGGCGGGCGGCACCCTGGTCGCCCTCGATTCCTCGACCGACTACGTCATCGAGCTGTTCTCGCTGCCGGTCTCCAACGTCCTCGACGGCGTCTCGCGGGAGGCGTTCTACGCCCCCGGCACCATGATGCGGCTGCTGATCGACACCGACCATCCGCTCGGCTACGGGTTGCGCGACGAGGAGGCCGGCTACTTCGCCAGCTCGCCCGCCTTCCGCACCGGCCTGCCGCCCGGCGGCATCGACCGCCGGGTGATCGCCCGCTATCCCGACCATCGCGACGATCTCAAGGTGTCGGGCTACGTGCTCGGTCCGGAGCGGCTCGAGCGTCGCGCGGCGATGGTCGAGCTCACCTACGGCGAGGGTCGGATCGTGCTGATCGGCTTCCGCGCCCAGCATCGCGCGCAGCCGCTGCGGACCTTCAAGCTGCTGTTCAATGCGCTCTACCGCGGCGGCCTCGAGGCGGTGACCCTGCCGCGCTGAGCGCTGCTAGACTGCCGTCATGCTCCCCAGGACGTTGGTCGTGGCCGGGCTCGCGCTGGCGCTCGGTGCTCCCGCTGCGACCGCCGCGACGCGGTGCGAAGACGACCCCCGCTACGACGCTCTCGACCCGCTGGTCGGCGAGTGGCGCATCGTCTCCGATCCGGAGGGTGACGCCACCGTGGTGGGCGAGACCACCGTCGGCTGGATCCTCGGCGGCTGCGTGCTCGAGGAGCGCCGTCGTCTCGCCGTCGGCGAGCGACAACGATCGTGGATCGTCCTCGAGCCGCTGACCGGCGACTGGCGGCAGAGCTGGGCTTCGTCGGCCGGCGACAGCGGCGTCTTCAGCCTGCAGGCGAGCGACGACGGCTGGTCGGCGGAAGGGATCCTGCAGCTCGCGGGCGGCGACGTGGTGCAGGTGCGGACGCGGCTGCGCCCGCGGCCGGCGGGCGGATGGCTGGAGGAGCTCGAGTGGACGACCGACGCCTGGCAGACCGCCGAGCGCCAGCGGACCGCCTATCTGCCGCTCGACGCCGACCTGCCGGGCCGCCCGCCGCCGGCGCCGAGCGACCCACCCGACGTCGCACCCGCGCCGGCGCCGACGCCTGCTGAGCTGGCGCCGGCAGAGCCGACGCCGACCGCGGAGGACGAGGCGGCGGTCGACGAGCCGTCGGCGCCGCCGGCGACCGCCTCGACGCCCGCGCCGGAGGCCGAGGCGGAGCGTCCGGGCACCGTGCGCATCCGCTCCAAGGTCCGTCGCGAGGCGCGGGTCGAGACGGTGACCATGGAGTCACCGATGGTGCTCGAGTTCGAGCTCGGCCCGATCGATCAGCTGCCCGCCGGGAGCGGCTGGCGGACCGACGAGCTCGCTCGCTACGTCACCGAGGAGGTCAACGTGCCGCTGGTGACCGCCGAGCAGCGCCGCCGGCGGGGGGTGGTCAGGATGACGATCACCGTCAACCTGCGCACGAGCGCGTTCCAGCGCCGGGCGACGGTGACGGTGGAGCTGATCGGTAGCGGTGGCGTCGCCGCCAGCGCTACCGCCGGCGACGTCGTGGTGGGCAAGCTGATCGGCTCGCACGATCCGAAGACCGGTCGCCCCGTCCCGCTCGATCTCGAGCTCGCTCCGGAGGCGTTCGACGCCCTCTTCGCCGACGGGCGGCCGACGCTGCGGTTGACCGTCGGCATCGAGTGAGGCGGACGTCGCCGTCGCCGCGGCACCGCAGCGGTCAGCGGCTCGATCAGACCCGATAGACGTCCGCTCGCCAGGCGCGGATCGATCGTTTGATCGCGTTCTCGGAGAGATCCTCTTCGATCGACCGGGCGGCGAGCTCGACGAACTCGTCGTCGGCCGCGAAGCGGAGGCCGATGATCTGACGGATGTCGAGCCGCGGGTCGAGCAGCTCGCCGGTGAGGACGTAGTGGCGCAAGTTCTCCTCGGCCCGGATCGCCCGGTCCTGGGCTTTCAACGGGAAGGCGCGAGCGTAGTAGAAGAGCATCCCCGCGCAGAGGAAGAGCAGGCTGACCAGCGCCGCGTTGTAGAGCCGGTGCGGGTCGCCGAGCGACTTGTAGAGGTTGACCAGCGAGCCGACGAAGCCGAGGACGATCAGGGCGGAGAGCAGGAAATGGAACGGCGGGACGTAGCGGCGATGGGTGGCATAGCTTTGCTCGGGCATCGATCCTCCTGTCGTGCGTGGGATTCGACTCTAGCGCGGCGCCGCCGATCGGTGCAGCTAGGATGGGTCGGTGAGACGTCGAGCGCTCGCCGCGGCGGTGATGGTGCTGTCGGCGGCGTGCGCCGAGCCGCCCCCGACAGCCGAGCGGGTCGACCGCGGCGCCGAGCCGGCGGTGCTCGATGCGGGCGTCGCGCCGACCGCCGAGATGACGAGCTGTCGGGGCTGCCACGCGGACGTCGTCGACGCCTACCTCGCCGACCACGCGATGGCGGCGAGCGTCGCCGCCGCGGGTGAGGTGCGGCCCGGCGAGGTGGTGCACCCCGAGCTCGATCGCCGCTACCAGGTCTCGCTCGAGGACGACGTCGCGTGGCTGACGACCAGCGACGCGACCGGCGGTCGCCGCCGCCAACGGATCGTCGGGCGGATCGGCGCCGGCCGCTTCGGC
>JBPEXA010000449.1:0-3259 GCA_052032135.1 Thermoanaerobaculia bacterium
ACCGCTCGACGAGGAGCAGAGCATCTACAAGGGTGCCTTCCAATACGCCTGGGACAAGGTGACGCTGGTGCTCGAGGAGCGGGTCCGTGACTACGACAACGCGGTGCGCGTCTTCCTTCCCGGCTTCTCGCGCGGCGAGAATGCGGACGACCTGACGACGCTCGACTTCTTCTTCCTCGACCAGCCGTACGACCTCACCAGCAGCGACCACACCGTGCGAGTGCTGACCCGTCCGAACGACCGCCTCGACCTGCGGTTCGTCGTCTCGGCGCAGGACCTCGACATGGACCTGCGAGCCGACCGGCGACAGCAGGGCGTCAGCTTCCAGGGCAATCCGTTCGCCTTCGACGAGTCGGGCCGCGGCGGCATCGATCGCGAGCTCGAGCAGCTGGCGGTCGAGTTCTCGTACGCGGTCACCGACCGCGTGGCGATCACCGGTCGCCTGCGCGATCAGAGCCTCGACCAGAAGGGGCGGTTCCTGTTCGCCGACGATCCGCGCCGCAGCGACTGGCAGATCGACCTCTCGGGGGTCGAAGTCGGCGTCCAGTGCGCCGTCACTAGCGAGGTGACGTTCGCGATCGGCGTCGTCGACGAAGAGCGCGATGTCGCCAGCTTCTGGGAGCTCGGCGACGAGTCGCTGCGCGAGAACGTCACCACCGACAACTCCGGGTACTACGCCACCGTCGGCTGGCGCCCCTCCAGGCGCGCCGACCTCACCCTCGACCTGGAGTCCAACACCTTCGACAACCCGTTCACCCTCACGTCGGCGACCGATCGCGAGCGCTACCGGTTGCGCGGCCGCTACCGCTGGGAGAACGGCTTCGGCGGCAGCCTCGCCCACACGCTGCGCGAGTTCGAGAACAGCCAGTCGGGGTGGGACGCCTCGACGGCCCAGACCTCGCTGCGGGTCGATCGCCGGGGCGAACGGTGCTCGTTCTCCGTCGGGTGGTCGGTCTTCGACGTCGATCGCCGGATCGACAATCTGGTGCAGGGCGGGTCGCGGGCGGAGCTGTTCATGATCGCCTACGATCTCGACTCGGACTTCTTCGACGGCCGCTTCCGCTACGCGTTCGACGATCGGCTCGCCGTCGGCGGCGACGTCCGCATCTACGACGGCGCCGGCACCTTCGCTCTCGACCGGGAGGACGTGCGCGCCTGGGTGGAGATCGGCCTCGGCGAGCGCTATGTCGCCCGCCTCGCCTATCGCACCCTCGACTACGACGAGGCGGCGGCCGACTTCGACGACTACGACGCCGACATCGCCGAGCTCTCGATCGGCTACAACTGGTAGCGGCCACCGGAGGGTAGACTGCCGCCCGTCCCAAGAGGGAAGACGTCGCAACGATGGGCGAAGAGATCCAGTCGGTCGAGCGGAGCGAGGAGGAGCTGGCGAGGTTTACCAGCCAGCTGCTGGCCGACGTCGCCGCCCTCGAGCGGCTGATCGACGACGACCGGATCGAGTCGGGCGCGCGACGGGTCGGCGCCGAGCAGGAGCTGTTCCTGGTCGACGGCGACTGGCGGCCCGCTCCGGTGGCGCTCGAGGTGCTCGAGGCGATCGACGACGACCACTTCACCACCGAGCTCGCGCTCTTCAACCTCGAGTTCAATCTCGACCCGCTGCGGCTCGAGGGCGACGCCCTGACCCGCCTGGAGGCCGATCTCGCCGCCCACATGAAGAAGCTGCGACGGGTGACGCAGGGGTTGGGCGCCGAGGCGCTGCTGATCGGCATCCTACCGACCCTCGCCGCCGAGCACCTGTCGCTCGACTTCATGACGCCGCGGGCGCGATACCGGGCGCTCAACGACGCCGTCCGGGAGCTGCGGGGCGAGGACTTCCGCTTCCGCATCCGCGCCCGCGACGAGCTGGTGCTGCGTCACGACAACGTGATGCCGGAGTCGTGCAACACCAGCTTCCAGGTGCACTACCAGGTCGGGGCCGCCGAGTTCGCCGCCAAGTACAACGTCGCCCAGCTGGTCGCCGCACCGGTGCTCGGCGTCGCCACCAATTCGCCGATCCTCCTCGATCGCCAGCTGTGGGCCGAGACTCGCATCGCCCTCTTCCAACAGGCGACCGACGCGCGCCCGACCTCTACCGGGATGCGCAAGAGCCAGCCACGGGTCAGCTTCGGCAGCCGGTGGCTGGAGCGGTCGGTGGTCGAGATCTTCCAGGAGGACATCGCCCGCTTCCGGGTGCTGCTGGGGGAAGTGCGACCCGAGGACCCGATGGCCGTGGTCGACGCTGGTGAGGCCCCCGAGCTCTACGCCCTGCGGCAGCACAACGGCACCGTCTACCGATGGAACCGCCCGTGCTACGGCGTCGCCGGCGGCATCGCCCACCTCCGCATCGAGAACCGGGTGCTGCCGGCGGGGCCGACACTGGTCGACGAGGTGGCCAACGCCGCGTTCTGGCTCGGCCTGATGGAGGCGGGCGACCAGGCGTTCGAGGGGTGCACCGATCGCCTGGCGTTCGCCGACGCTCGCGCCAACTTCCTGTCGGCGGCCCGCAACGGGCTGCGGACCGAGGTCGCCTGGCTCGACGGTCGGCGCTTCCAGCTGGCGAAGCTGATCACCGAGGAGCTGTTGCCGGTCGCCCATCGCGGGCTGGAACAGCTGGGCATCGTCGACGCCGACCGCGAGCGCTATCTCGGGATCATCGCCGAGCGGGCGGCGAGCGGGCAGACCGGCTCGCGCTGGCTGTGCGACTTCGCCGATTCGCTGACCGCGACGCCGGGGCCGCGCCGGCCTCCGGTGTCGCTGGTGGCGGCCGTCCACCGCCGGCAGGTGGAGGGGAGTCCCGTCCACACCTGGGCCGGAGCGCGAGGGCCGCGCTCGACCCCCGAGCGCGGGACGTACCGGGCGGTCGGCGATCTGATGTCGACCGACCTCATCACCGTCGAGCCCAATCAGCCGGTCGAGCTCGCCGCCAGCATCATGCGCTGGCGCCGCATCCGCCACCTGCCGGTCGAGGACCGCGAGCACCGCCTCCTCGGACTGGTGTCGGAGCGCTCGATCCTCGGACTGGTCGCCAACCCGCGGCGCACCGATTCGCCGCCCAGCCTGGTCCGCGACGTCATGTCGCGGGAGCTGATCACCGTTCGACCGCGCACCCCCCTGCGGGAGGCGCTCGCGACCATGCGCCGGCATCGCGTCAGCTGCCTGCCGGTGGTCGACGAGCGCGGCATCCCGGTCGGCATCCTCTCCGAGCGCGATTTGATCTCGCTCGCCGCGCCGTTGCTCGACCGCTTCCTCAGCGTCGAGG
>JBPEXA010000045.1:0-1897 GCA_052032135.1 Thermoanaerobaculia bacterium
GCCGCCACCGACCGACAGCACGAAGGCGTCGATCGTCGGCGCCTCGCGCAGCACTTCGAGGGCGATCGTCGCCGCGCCGGCCAGCACGCCGGCGTCGTTCGTCGCGTGGACGAAGGTGGCGCCGCGATCGGCGGCGATGCGGTGAGCGACCCGCAGCGCGTCGTCGTAGGTCGCCCCTTCGATCACCACCTCGGCGCCGAGCGCCGCCATCGCCGCGTTCTTGTCGGGGTTGTTGCCCTCCGGCACGCAGACCACCACCGGCAGCTCCTCTCCTGCGGCCGCCCACGCCACCCCCTGCCCGTGGTTGCCGCGCGAGGCGGTCACCACCCCGCGCCGGCGGTCGTCGGGCGACAGCCGGGCGAGCGCGACGACGCCGTTGCGCACCTTGAACGAGTTGGTCGGCTGGTGGTTCTCGTGCTTGACCACGACCTCGATGTCGTGGCCGACCGCAGCGTCGAGCAGCCGGTAGCTGCGCAGCGCGGTCGGCCGCAGCCGCGCGGCGATCTCGCGCTCGGCCCGCTCGACGTCGGCGAGGTCCGCCGCCGGAGCGCGCCCGGCGGTCGGCTCGCTACTCACGCTCGGCGACGACGCTGTCGTAGAGGTAGCCGACCACCACGTCCGGCGGCAGGAAGCCGGTCCACGCCTCGTCCCACGGCGCGGTCGGTTTCGCCGCGATCACCTCGTCGCGGCTCATCCCCTCGTCGACCAGGGCGCTGATCGCGTCGTGGACGCTCTGCATCATGTCGCGCGACGCCTGCAGATCGGCGCGCGTCGACAGCGGACCGTGCCCGGGAATGATCTTGGTGTCGGGCCCGATCTTCGCGAGCACCGCGTCGGCGTGGCGGATCATGCCGGCCAGCGTGCCGCCGGCGCCGACGTCGATGAACGGATACATGCCGGCGAACAGGGTGTCGCCGAGGTGAACGACGTCCGCCTCCTCGAAGAAGACCACCGAGTCACCGTCGGTGTGGGCGTTGGCGTCGAGGTGCTCGACGCGCAGCGTCTGCCCGTTGAGGTGGAAGGTCATCCCGTGCGCGAAGGTGAGGGTCGGCAGGGCGACGGGCGCCGCCGGCCCGGTGCGCATGTCGAAGGTGGCGATGTAGCCGCCGGTCCGCAGCCGCTCGCGCACCTTGTCATGGGCGACGATCCACGCACCCGCCTCCCCGAGGTTCTCGTTGCCGCCGGTGTGGTCGCCGTGCCAGTGGGTGTTCAGCACGAAGTCGATCGGCCGCTCGGTCACCGCGGCGACCGCCGCCTGGATCGCCGCGGTCGCCGGCGCGTACTGATCGTCGATCAGAAAGGTGGCGTCGGGGCCGACGGCGAGGCCGATGTTGCCCCCCTGCCCCTGCAGCATGTAGATCCCGTCGGCGACCTCGATGGTCTCGATCGCCGGCTCGGGAGCGGGTTGGGCGGCGGCGTCGGCCACCGGCACCAGCATCGCCGCCACGATCGCGGCGGCAGCACGGTTCGCTCGCATCGGTTCCTCCTCGCAGATAGAGCCGCATCTTACGGCACCCCGCCGCCCGGTCGTTCCGACCGGCGCTAAACCCCCTTCAACACAAGAGAAAGGTCGGCGGTCCCGTCCGATTGACAAGCGCCGGTCACTTCTTCCAACATACCCGCATGCGAAGAATCCACGTTCCCGACAATGTGGCAGTCACCGACGGATCCGGGCGGTCCGGGGGACTGGGCGAGGTGGGGCTCGCCATCAAGGGGTACGCCCAGAGAGGAGGTGGTCCTGTGGAGTCAAGTCAACCAGGTTTCGTGGAGGTGGCGACCCGGTAGCGGGTACCTCCAACGCCTCCGTGGTGTTCTGGAGTGCCCCGAAAGGCAACCCCTCGCCACCGAGACAAACCATGGAAGCCCCGGCCGGCAACGGCCGGGGCTTTCTTATGGG
>JBPEXA010000450.1:0-5218 GCA_052032135.1 Thermoanaerobaculia bacterium
GACCGCGGCGAGCGGATCGGCGCTCGCGCCGTCCTCGACCGCCGGCAGCGGCAGCGCCATGAGACCGACGACGACGCAGGTGAGAGCTCTCATCCGTGGACCTCCGACATGGAGCCGATCGCCTCGGCGAGCCGATCGCCGACCGCCGCCGTCGTCGCCGTACCGCCGAGGTCGGGGGTCGAGACCCCGTCGACGATCGACCCCGCGATCGCCTCGTCGATCGCCGCGGCGGCGGCCCGGTGGCCGAGGGAGTCGAGCATCAGCCCCACCGAGGCGACGGCCGCGACCGGGTTGGCGCGGCCGGTGCCGGCGTACTTCGGCGCCGACCCGTGCACCGGCTCGAACATCGACACCCGGCCGGGATGCAGGTTGGCCGACGCGGCGACCCCGAGTCCTCCCTGCAGGGCGGCGCCGAGATCGGTCAGGATGTCGCCGAACATGTTGTTGGTGACGATGACGTCGAAGATCTCCGGCTTGCGCACCAGCTGCATCGCGAGGGCATCGACGAACAGATGCCACGCCTCGATCTCCGGATAGTCGGCGGCGACCTCCTCGAAGACGCGCTGCCACAGGTCGTGGCCGTGGCGCATGACGTTCGACTTGTCCGACATGCAGACCGACGTGCGGCCGTGAGCCTCGGCCCACTCGAAAGCGGCGCGGACGATGCGCTCGACCCCTTTGCGGGTGTGCAGCTCCTCCTGCACCGCGACCTCGTCGGGCGTGCCGCGCTTGAACTGGCCTCCGACACCGACGTACGCACCTTCGGTGTTCTCCCGGAAGACGACGAAATCGATGTCGCCCTTCGCCTTCCCCTTCAACGGACAGAGCCGCTCGTCGTAGAGGCGGATCGGGCGGAAGTTGATGTACAGGTCGAGCCCGAACCGGATGCCGAGGAGGATGTCGGCGGCGTGGCGCATGTCGGGAACCCGAGGATCGCCGTAGGCGCCGATGAAGATCGCGGCGTACTCGTCGCGAAACTCGTCGAGCGCGCCGTCGGGGAGGGTCTCACCGGTCTCCAGGTAGCGATCGGCGTCCCAGTCGAAGGCGACCGTCTCGATCGGCAGATCCCACCGCTCGCGCGCCACCTCGAGCACCTTCATCGCCTCCGTCGTGACGTCTCGCCCGATGCCGTCTCCGGCGAGGACGGCGATCCGCTGCGGGCGGCGGCTCTCTGGCGGCGTCGCGTTCATGGTGCCCCTGCTGCGGTCGGAACGTCGGGCACGGCGGCCGGGGACTCGATCACCGAGCCAAGATATCAGAGGGCTCTCGAGCCTCTGCGCTGCCGTCTAGCTCGGGGCCGGGACGCCGGGGGGGATCGCCTCAGCGACCGCACCGGCGAGCTCGAAGCGCAGCGGCATCTCCGGGCAGATCCACGCCGAGTGCACGTCGGGCCACGGCAGCGAGACACCGAGCAGCCGCGGCAGCAGGTCGCTGCGTCCGATCTCCACCGCCACCGGCCAGATCGCGGTCGAGGTGTGGGCGGTCTCGATCCGGCGCAGGGCACCGCCCGACATCAGGTAGCCGCGATCGCGTCGGCGGATGGCGTCGCAGGTGGCGTTCCAGGAGCCGAAATCGGGCTCGCCATGGACCTGCGGCGCCGCCTGCCACGCCTCGACCTCCAGCGTCCCCTCCGCCGCCACTCGCCACCGCCATCGCTCCTCCTCGACCTCCATCGACAACCGCGGATAGCGGAGATGGGCGCTACCGACCCCCGGCTGGCCGGCGAGCCGGGCGAGCGGCACCACCCATGCCGGCATGCGCAGCGCGAGGAACAGCACCGACGGCATCCCCTCCTCGTCCTGCACGTAGACGCGGAGGTTGAACTGCGGAAAGGCGAGGCGCGGATGACGGAGCGCAGACCACCGCACTTCCGACTGCCGGAAGAGCAGCGCGGAGGCCATCACCCGCTCCCCCTCGGGCGTGAGGTGGCCCTCGTACTCCAGCGGCTCGGGCAGGTCGGGAAGGCCCTCGCGAGGCAGCGCCCAGTTGAGGTACAGGCAGTCGCGGACGACGGTGCTCAGGTGCATGGGATTGTTGCTAGAGTGCGCCGACTCAAGGTATCAGGAGGCCCCATGACGCTCAAACCAGCTCCGATCCTCTGTCTGCTCCTCGTCGCCGGCTGCAAGGTGCCGGAGGAGGTGCCGGTCAACGGTCCGCTCGGCCTCGATCCCGCGGTCGTCGACGCCGCCCGGCTGATCGACGCCGACGGGCTGCGCCGCCACATCGCGACGCTGGCCGACGACGCCTTCGAAGGCCGTGGGCCGGCGACCGCCGGCGACCGCAAGACCCAGGCGTACCTCTCCGCCGAGCTCGAGCGCCTCGGCTACGCTCCCGGCGCAGAGGACGGGGGGTGGCTGCAGTCGTTCGAAGTGGTCAGCGTGACGGCGACCGCTCCCGCGCAGTGGACCTTCGAGGGCGACGGCGGCAGCGTCGACCTCCGCCTGTCCGACGACTTCATCGCCGCATCGGGCGTCCAGGCGCCGACCGCGGCGATCGACGACGCCGAGCTGGTGTTCGTCGGCTACGGCATCCAGGCGCCGGAGTACGGCTGGGACGACATCGGCGACGCCGACCTCGCCGGCAAGGTGCTGCTGATGCTCAACAACGACCCCGACTGGGATCCGGAGCTCTTCGAGGGAGAGCGCCGCCTGTTCTACGGCCGGTGGACCTACAAGTACGAGCAGGCCGCCCGCCTCGGTGCCGCCGGGGCGATCATCATCCACACGACCGAATCCGCCGGCTACCCCTACCAGGTCGTTCAGACCTCGTGGACCGGGCCGCAGTTCGAGCTCCCGGCGACCGAGGCGCCCGCCGCCGAGGTCGAGGCGTGGGTGACGGAGGAGGCGGCGGCCCGCATCGTGTCGCTCGGCGGTCACGATCTCGCCGACCTCGTCGCCGCCGCCCGCAGCCGTTCGTTCGAGCCCATCTCCCTCGGGGTCACCACCTCGCTGTCGCTGACCAACGAGGTCTCGCGCGTCGAGACCGCCAACGTCATCGGCGTCCTCGAGGGGCGGGACGCGGCGCTCGCCGACGAGGCGGTGGTCTACACCGCCCATCACGACCACCTCGGCATCGGGCCGCCCGGCGACGATGGGGACGCGATCTACAACGGCGCCCTCGACAACGCCTCGGGGGTCGCCCAGGTGCTCGAGGTCGCCAAGGCGATCCAGGCCCTCCCGGCGCCCCCCCGGCGCTCCACGGTGATCCTGTTCGTCGCCGCGGAGGAGCAGGGGCTGCTCGGCTCGGCCTTCTACGCCCGGCATCCCACCGTCGCCCCCGGGCGCATCGCCGCCAACATCAACCTCGACGGTGGCAACATCTGGGGACCGACCGCGGACGTCACGTACATCGGCTACGGCAAGTCGAGCCTCGATCGGATCGTCGAGGAGGCGGCCGCCTTCCAGGGGCGGTCGGTGGTCGGAGACCAGTTCCCCGATCGCGGCTTCTTCTACCGCTCCGACCAGTTCAACTTCGCGAGGATCGGTGTTCCGGCGATCTACCTCGACGTCGGCTCGAGGTTCATCGATCGCCCGGAGGGGTGGGGGCGGCAGCAGATCGAGGCGTGGGAGAGCGAGTTCTACCACCAGCCGGGGGACGAGTTGACCTCCGATTGGAACTTCGACGGGATGGTCGACGACGCCCGGCTGGCGTTGTACTGCGGCGTCGCGATCGCCGAGATCGACGAGCTGCCCCGCTGGAACGAGGGAGACGAGTTCGAAGCCGCCCGCACGGCGGCGCTCGCCGAGCTCGAGTGAGCTAGTCGCTCTCCAGGCGGGCGTGGCTGCCGTCGCACATCAGCCGGTGCTCGGTGTGCTTGCAGCCGCACAGCGCCACCCGCCGCGGCTCCTCCACCTCGAGCATCTCCGGCCGGAAGTCGCTCCCCTTGTGGGAGCCGTCGCAGAACGGCTGATCCTCCGAGAGACCGCAGGCGCACCAGAAGTAGCGCCCCGGCTCGAGCTCGACGACGTAGGGGCGACGCTGGGGGATCTTCGGCTTGGACATCAGTCGACTCCTGCCCCGGCGCGCGGCTCGAAACTCGTCGCCGCGCGGTCGAAGGCGTTGAGGTAGCGCTGCCGCTCGTCGGCCGGCAGGAAGGCGTGCTCGAATCCGGCGCGGGCGAGCGGCACCAGTCGCTCCCTACCATAGCCGAAAGCGTCGGCGAGGCGGCGGTACTCCCTCTCCAGGGTGGTGCCGAACAGGGGCGGGTCGTCGGAGCCGACGGTGACGGCCGCGCCCGCCTCGAGCAGCCGGTCGATCGGGTGCTCCTCGAACGAGGGCGCGTAGCCGAGGCAGACGTTGGAGGTCGGACAGACCTCGAGGGGCACGCCGTCGGCGACCAGCCGGCCGAGCAGGCCGGCATCGTCGACGGCGCGGATGCCGTGGCCGATGCGATCGGGGCGGCAGGTGTCGAGCACCTCGATCATCGCCTCCGCGCCGAGCTGTTCCCCGGCGTGGGCGGTGGTCCCGAGGCCGGCCTCGCGCGCCGCCGCGAAGTGCGAGGCGAACGGCGCCACCGGATGCCCTTCGATGCCGGCGAGTCCGAGGGCGACCGACAGCGGTGCCCCGTCGCCGAGCGCCCACTCGACGGTGCGATCGGCGTGCCGCGGGCCGATGTTGCGGACGATGTCGGGGATCAGGCGCACCCGCACGCCGCGCGCCTCACCACGGTCGATCGCCGCGCCCAGCGCGCGAGCGATCTCCCTGCCGGAGACGCCGTTCGTCAGGTGCGTCGAGATCGTGAAGTGCACCTCGGAATAGACGACGTTCTGGGCCGCCTGCTGCTCGACGAAGTCGTCCATCAGGCGAGCGAAGTCGTCGCCGTCGCGCAGACACTTCGAACAGGCGAGGTAGATCTCGACGAAGTGCTCGAAGTCGTCGAACCGGAACCAGCGCTGGAGCCCGTCGACGTCGTCGGCAGGGAGCGAGATCGAATGCCGGCGAGCGAGCTCCAACAGCAGCGCGGGCCGCATCGACCCTTCGAGATGGACGTGCAGCTCGGCCTTGGGGAGTGCCGCCGGCAGGCCGCCCGTCACCTTCACCCCTCCCGGCGCGCGCGCACCCGGCCGAGAGCGTCGAGCACTCGTTCCGGCACCAGGCCCCGCAGATCGCCACCGAGGAAGAAGACCTCCTTGACCAGCCGGCTCGAGAGGTAGATGTAGTCCTCTCGCGGCATCATGAACACCGTCTCGACGTCGGGGTTGAGGCGGCGGTTCATCAA
>JBPEXA010000451.1:0-6245 GCA_052032135.1 Thermoanaerobaculia bacterium
TGGCTCGGCGACCGCGCCGGGCTGATCGCCGACGGCCACCACCGGTACAAGACCGCCTCTCTCTTCGCCGAGGAGATCGGCGCGCGGCGCGGCTCGGCGGCGGCGGCCAAGCTGGCGGTGATCACCAGCCTCGCTTCGACCGCTCTCGCCATCGATCCGATCCATCGTGCCCTGCCGACCGCCGTCGATCCGGCGGCGGCGGGGGGCACCGTGCGGCATGCGCGTGCCGTCGCGGACAGCTCCGGCGAGTCGCTCGCGCAACGCGTCGCGGCAGCCGCCCAGCCCTCGCTGGCGGTGCTCACGGCCGAAGGCGCAGCGACCCTGCTCGAGCTCGATCCGGCGCAGGGACCGACCGACCTCCCCCCGGCCGCCTCCGAGCTGGCCGTCGTCCACCTCCACGCCGCTCTGCTGCCCGCATGGGGGTTCGAGCCCGCGGCGGCGACCGACGGCACGCTCGCCTACCGCTCCGATCCGGAGTCACTGTGGCAGGCGGTGACCTCGGGCACCTTCGCGACCGGCATCTTCCTGCCGCCGATGGACCCGACCCTGTTCGCCGCGGCGATCGCCGACGGCGACATCCTCCCTCCCAAATCGACCCGCTTCCTCCCCAAGGTGGTCTCCGGCCTGGTGTGGGCGGCCCACGCCGATCCGGTGGAGTGACCTCATGCCGACCCAGCGGCGCGACGACGACGTCCCGGTGGTGGTCTTCGACCCCACGGTCGAGATCTCCCCGTTCACCCTCTTCCGCCGGATGCGGGAAGGCCGACCGACGCGGCTCGTCGACCTACGGCCCGACGGCGGCGAGCGGACGCTGGCGGGCGCCGAGGGTCCGCCGGCCGACCCTGCGGCGCTGGCGACCGCCGAGCTGGTGGTCGTCTTCGACGACGACGGGGATCGCGCCGTCGCCACCGCTCGAGAGTGGCAGGCGGCCGGCCTGGGCAACGTCCGCGCCCTCTTCGGCGGACTCGATCTCTATCACTTCTCGCTCGATCCGGAGGTGGTCGGCGAGGAGACCTTCCTGGTCGTCGGCGGCGGCTAGCCGCGGGTGACGGCGCCGTCCTCCTCGACGGTCCACATCTCGCCGGAATAGATCAGCTCCTCGAGCTTGCCGTCGCCCTTCGCCTCCACCGCTCCCTCGATCTGCTCGACGACGGCGCCGTCGTAGGTGGGAGCGGTCACCGAGCGGAGCACGCCGACCGGCGTTGGCATGGTCGGCGGCTCCATCTGGGCGAGCATGAAAGCGGCCGTCGGATTGGCCGCCGACTCGTCCCACACCAGGCAGTCGTCCGGGGAGGCGCCGTCCTCGAAGCGCACCACTTCGAGCCGGGTCCCGTCGAGGCGGATCCCGCGGTCCTTCTCCTTGCCGAAGACCAGGGGCTCACCGTGCTCGAGATAGAGCGTCTCGTCGTCGCGCACACCCTTCTCGGTCATGTAGGCGAACGCCTTGTCGTTGAAGATGTTGCAGTTCTGGTAGATCTCGATGAAGGCGGTCCCGTCGTGCTCGGCGGCGCGCAGCAGCACCTCTCGCAGATGGGCCTGGTAGATGTCGACGCTGCGGGCGACGAAGGTCGCTCCGGCGCCGATGGCCAGCGAGAGGGGGTTGAAGGGGAGGTCGACCGAGCCGAACGGCGTCGACTTCGTCCGCTTGCCGAACTCGCTGGTCGGCGAGTACTGCCCCTTGGTGAGGCCGTAGATCCGGTTGTTGAACATCAGGATCTTGACCCCGACGTTGCGCCGCAGAACGTGGATGAGGTGGTTGCCGCCGATCGACATCGCGTCGCCGTCGCCGGTGGCGATCCACACCTGGAGATCGGGCCGCGTCACCTTCAGGCCGGTGGCGATCGCTGGAGCTCGGCCGTGGATCGAGTGGAAGCCGTAGCTGTCCACGTAGTAGGGCATGCGGCTCGAGCAGCCGATCCCCGAGACGACGACGAACTTCTCCTTCGGCAGCCCGAGCTGCGGCAGGATCGTCTGCACCGCGGAGAGGATGGCGTAGTCGCCGCAACCGGGGCACCACCGCACCTCCTGGTCCGATTGAAAGTCCTTCTTGGTCAGGGTCGGGGCGTCAGTGGACATGGTCGGCTCCCAGCAGTGCCCGGACCTCTTCGAGGATCTCCGAGCGGAAGAACGGCTTCCCCTCGACCTTGTTCATCGAGCGGATGTCCTTGAGGTAGCGGGCGCGGAGCAGCAGCGACAGCTGGCCCATGTTCATCTCCGGCACCAAGACCTGCTCGAACCGCTCCAGCACCTCGCCGAGGTTGCGCGGGAACGGGTTGAGGTGCCGGAGGTGGGCGCGGCTCACCTCGAGCCCTTCCTCGCGGGCGAGACTGACCGCGCCGGTGATCGCACCCAGCGTGCTCCCCCAACCGAGGACCAGCAGCTTCCCCTCGTCGGCGCCGTCGATCTCGAGCTCCGGAATGCGCTCGGCGATCCGCGCCACCTTCTCCGCCCGCAGATCGGTCATCCGCTGGTGGTTGTCGGGGTCGTAGGAGACGTTGCCGGTGAGATGCTCCTTCTCGAGACCCCCGATCCGATGCTCGAGGCCCGGCGTCCCGGGGATCGCCCACGGGCGGGCGAGGGTGCGCTCGTCCCTGGCGTACGGCAGGAACTCCTCGGCGTCGGTCTGGAAGTCGAAGCGCAGGTCGGGGAGGTCTTCGATCTTCGGCAGCCGCCACGGCTCCGAACCGTTGGCGATGTAGCCGTCGGAGAGCAGCACCACGGGCACCATGCTCTCGACGGCGATCCGGCACGCCTCGAGGGCGGTGTCGAAGGCGTCGGACGGCGACGCCGCGGCGACCACCGGCAGGGGGCTTTCGCCGTTGCGGCCGAACATCGCCTGCAACAGGTCGGACTGCTCGGTCTTCGTCGGCAGGCCGGTCGAAGGGCCCCCGCGCTGGATGTTGCAGATCACGAGCGGCAGCTCGACCATCACCGCCAGCCCGAGCGCTTCGCCCTTGAGGGCGAGGCCGGGCCCGCTGGTGGTGGTCACCGCCAGCGCGCCGCCGAAGGCGGCGCCGATCGACGAGCAGATGGCGGCGATCTCGTCCTCGGCCTGGAAGGTGGTGACGCCGAAGTGCTTGTAGCGGGCAAGCTCGTGGAGGATGTCGCTCGCCGGCGTGATCGGATACGACCCCAGGTAGAGCGGGAGGCCGCTGCGGCGGCTGGCGGCGATCAGCCCCATCGACAGCGCCGAATTGCCCATGATGTTGCGGTAGGTGCCCGCCGGCAGCCGCGCGGGGTCGACCTCGTAGCGCACCTGGAAGGCTTGCGTGATGTCGCAGTAGTTGAAGCCCGCCTTCATGACGGCGATGTTGGCGTCGGCGACCTCGGGCTTGCGGGCGAACTTCTTCTGCAGCCAGTCGATCGTGTTGTCGAGCGGCCGGCTGTAGAGCCAATAGACCATGCCGAGCGCGAAGAAGTTCTTGCACCGGTCGCGGCTCTTGAAGTCGAGCGGGCTGTCCTCGAGCGTGCGACGCGTCAGCGTGCTCAGCGGCACCTCGTAGACCCGGAAGGAGGCGAGGCTGTCGTCGTCGAGCGGGCTCACCTCGTATCCCGCCTTCTTGAGATTGCGGTCGTTGAACTCGTCGGTGTTGACGATCAGGATGCCGTTGCTCTTGAGGTCGGCGATCGACTTCTTGAGCGCCGCCGGGTTCATCGCCACCAGCACGTCGGGCGCGTCGCCCGGCGTGTGGATGTCGTAGTTGGCGAAGCGCACCTGGAAGGCGGAGACACCGGGTAGGGTCCCCTGTGGCGCGCGGATCTCGGCCGGGAAGTCGGGCAGGGTGGCGAGATCGTTGCCGACCATCGCGGAGGTGCTGGTCAGCTGGCTGCCGGTCAGCTGCATGCCGTCGCCGGAATCGCCGGCGAAGCGGATGACGACGTCCTCGACCTTCTCTCGCTGGACGGACTTCGCCTCGGCCTGGGTCGGGTCGGTGGTCTCGGTGGTCAAGGATCTCCCCTTCTGCGAAGGGCAAAAAAGAGACCTAGCCGCGGCGGCTAGGCGGGATCTCGGCTGGTGCTGTCTGCCTCAAAGGCTGTGGCGCTGCGGCGACGAGCACGAGCCGCCGGCGCCGTTCGATGGTAGCAGACCGTTTCGGCGCCCGGAAGTCACCTCGGCGCCCGGTCGCGGCGCCCCCGACTCGATAGTCTAGGGACGGATCGACGGTGACGCCGCGGCGCCCGGAACCCCGACCGCGGAGCCGACGTAGTTCCCGGAGACGGAGCCCGATCCGTCGATTCTCGCCCATGCCCCGCTTCACGCCGATGCGTCTGTTCTGGGCCGCTCTCGCGGTCGCCGTCGCCGCGTCCGCCGCCGCGAGCTTCCTGCTGGAACCGTCGATCGTCCGCGCCGCCGCCCGCCTCCTCCTCGCATCGCTGCTGGTGCTGGCGTCGGTCGTCGCCTCCTTCCGGCTGCTGCGCTGGTTTCTATGGCGCGTCGGTCGCCGGCTCGCCTTCTCCTACGTCCTCATCGGCGTCGTCCCGATCCCGATGGTGCTGGCGCTCGGCGCCATCCTCCTCTACCTCCTCAGCGGCTACTTCCTCAGCCATCGCTACCGGACCGCGCTCGACGACGCCCGCGACGACCTCCGCCGCGAGGCGGAGGCCGCGAGCGCACATGCCGGGACCGTCGGCCCGATCTCGACGCGAGCGGAGATCGCCGTCGCGCTGTACGACGGGGGGCGACGGCTCTCGGACCACCCCGAGCTGCCGAGCCTCTGGCCGACCTGGGCGACGGAGGCGACCGAGACGCCGCCCCCTCTCTGGCAGCTGCCCGATGGGACGCTGACCCTGGTGGCGACCGCCTCGCGGGGCGGGCGGGCCGCGCTCGCCTACTTCCCCGACGGCATCGAGCAGGCGCTCGCCGAGCGCAGCGGCGTCTGGGTCTCGATGCTCGATCCGCGCGAGACGGCATCGACCGGCACCCTCACCGTCCAGCTCGGCTCCGGGAGCTATGCGCTCTCGAACATGGCCGCAGGGATCGATCACGACGCCCGCAACCACTTCTTCGGCCTGCCGACCGACCCCACCTCTCTCCCCTGGAAGCTACGGCCGCTGTTGTGGTGGGGGGAGGTGACCGGCCCGGCGCTCTCCCTCGCCGACGGCAGCCGGCAGCGCGAGTGGATGACCGCGTCGCTCAACGGCACCGTCCAGGGGCTCGAAGACGAGCTCTTCTCCGCCTCGGCGGAGCTCAACGCCGCCGTCTGGGCGAGCCTCATCGGCGTCACCGGCCTGCTGTCATCGATCTATCTGATCGCCCTCGGCATGGCGCTGTTCATGATCTTCACGCTGAGCCGAGCGGTCAATCGCCTCAGCCGGGCGACCGACGCCGTCCGCTCCGGCGACTTCAGCCAGCGGATCCCGGTGCGCCGGCACGACCAGATCGGCGAGCTGCAGCACTCGTTCAACGACATGACCCGCAACCTCGAGACGCTGGTCGGCGCGGCCGCGCAGAAGGAGCTGCTCGAGAAGGAGCTCGAGATCGCGCGCGATCTCCAGGAGAGCCTGCTGCCGGCCGAGGTGCCGGCGACCGAGCGGGTCGAGTTCTCGACCCTCTTCGAGCCGAGCGCCGCGATCGGCGGCGACTACTTCGACATCCTGCGAATCGACGACGATCGACTGGCGGTCGTCATCGCCGACGTCTCCGGTCATGGCCTGCCGACCGGGCTGCGGATGGCGATGCTGAAGGCGGCGCTCGTCATCCTGGTGGAGGAGCAGAAGCCGGCGAGCGAGATCCTCCGCCGCCTCAACGCCATGGTGCGGGCCGAGAACCGCCAGCGCTTCTTCGTCACCGCGACCATCGCGGTCGTCGACTTCGCCAGAGACCGGCTCGAGATCACCAACGCCGGGCATCCTCCGACCTACCTGATCCGTGAGGGCGAGGTCGACGAGGTGCTGCTGGCCGGCAGCCCCCTCGGCGCCCTCGACGAGAGCTACCGCCATCGCGAACTTCGACTCGAGCGAGGCGACGTCGTCGTCTGGCTCTCCGACGGTCTGATCGAGGCGACCAGCCCGAACGACGATCCGTTCGGCTACGAAGCGACGGCGGCTGCGCTCGCCGGCAGCGGTGGGAGCGCCACCGAAGTGCGCGACCGGCTGCTGGCGGCCGTCGAGGCGCACTGCGCCGGTCGCGCCGCTGACGACGACCGCACTCTGGTGGCGATGCGCTACTTCCCGGAGGACGGCGGCGACGGCACGTCGATGCCGAGGAAGGCGTAGATCCGGCGGATGTACTCCCGGGTCTCGCG
>JBPEXA010000452.1:0-6970 GCA_052032135.1 Thermoanaerobaculia bacterium
GAGCTTGCCGTCGCGATGCTGGGCGACGATCCAGACCTTGGCCGCCATCAGAGGGCCCTCGCTTCCTTCTGCAGCCGCTCGACCAGCTCACGGGCGGCGCTCTCCGCGTCCCCCTCGATCATCGTCGCTCCGGCGCCGCTCTCGGGGAAGGCGACGTCGACGATCTCGATCGTCGCCCCGGCGGAGCCGACCTCGTCGGCGGCCAGCCCGAGGTCGTCGGGGCCGACCTCCGCGATCTCCTTCTTCTTCGCCTGCATGATCCCCTTGAGCGAGGCGTAGCGGGGATGGTTGAGGCCCGCCTGGATCTCGAGCACCGCCGGCAGGGCGATCCGCGACAGCTCGTTCATGCCGCTCTCCATCTCGCGGGTGACACGGGCGGCGGTGCCGCCCTCCTCGATCTCGACCCCCATCACCAGCCAGGCGTGCGGCCAGCCGAGATGGCCTGCGATCACCGACCCGGTCGACCCCCAGCCGGCGTCGTCGGACTGCGAGCCGGTCAGCACGAGGCCGAAGTCGCCGTCGCCGATCGCCGCCGCCAGCGCGCGGCCGGTCGACATCGCGTCGCCGCCGCCGAAGGCGTCGTCGACGAGGTGCACCGCCCTCGCCGCGCCCAGCGCCAGGCACTTGCGCAGCGCCTCCTTGACCCGCGCCGGACCGAGGGTGAACACGGTCACCTCGCCGCCGCTCTGCTCGGCGATCTGGAGCGCCTCCTCGAGCGCGTACTCGTCGCTCTCGTTGATGACGAACGGCAGGTCGTCCTCGTCGACCCAGCGTCCATCGGCGGCGATGCGCAGACGAGCCTCGGTGTCGGGGACCTGCTTGATGCAAACCGCGATGTTCATGGGCTGCCCCTCGGACGGCGGAGACCACTCTCCTGAGCGCGCTAACTTAGCAGCTTCTTTCCACTTGGACACCTTCCGGCCCCCGTGCTAGCTTGGCGCCGCGCGAGGCGCCCGAATGCCGCTCGAACCGACCCTCTTCATCGCTCAGATCGGCACCCCTCGACGCCCCGGCCTGCTCGAGATGTTCTTCGACGCCGGGCCGATGGCCTGGTTCGTCGCCGCGGTGCTGATCGGCATGTCGCTGGCGTCGTGGGCGCTCTTCCTCGGCAAGTGGCGTCAGCTCCAGCGCGCCGAGCGCGACTCGGAGCGCTTCCTGGAAGCATTTCGCGGCAGCCAGCGGTTCAGTGAGGTGGGTGGCGCGGCCGAGCGGCTCGCCGCCTCTCCCCTCGTCGGCCTCTTCCAGGCCGGCTACGCCGAGCTCGACGCCCAGATCAAGAACCAGCGACTGGTCTCCGACAGCGACGACATGCGGATCCGATCGCTCGACGCTCTGCAGCGCACCCTCCGCCGCTCCGCCTCGAGCGAGCTCCGCCAGCTGTCGCGCGGCACGACGTTCCTCGCCACCGTCGCGGCGGCGAGCCCCTTCATCGGCCTCTTCGGCACCGTCTGGGGGATCATGGTCGCCTTCCAGGACATCGGCCTCAGCGGCTCGACGTCGCTGGTCGCGGTGGCGCCCGGCATCGCCGAGGCGCTGATCAACACCGCGCTCGGGCTGGCGGCGGCGATCCCCGCCCTGCTCGGCTACAACTACTTCGCCGCCCGGCTGCGGCAGTTCCGCATCGACCTCGACGACTTCACGCTCGAGTTCCTCAACCTGGCCGAGCGCAACTTCACCTGACCGCTGGGAGGCGTCCATGGCATTCGGCGTCGGCTTCGGAGCGGACCAGGACGAATCGGTCCTGGCCGACATCAACGTCACCCCGCTGGTGGACGTCATGCTGGTGTTGCTGATCATCTTCATGATCACCGCGCCGATGCTCCATCAGGGGATCGAGGTCGCGCTGCCGGAGGCGGAGGCGGAGCCGATGCAGCTCGACGTCGACGACCCTCTGGTGCTGTCGATCAATCGCGACGGCATCGTCTACGTGCAGGATGACCCGGTCCATCCGACCCAGCTCGTCGAGCGGCTGCAGCCGCTGATCGCCGCCCGCAGCGGCGAGGCGGTGTTCCTGA
Organism: Thermoanaerobaculia bacterium; assembly: GCA_052032135.1. Lineage (GTDB taxonomy): Bacteria > Acidobacteriota > Thermoanaerobaculia > Multivoradales > JAHEKO01 > CALZKB01. Next base: position 2,016 of record JBPEXA010000452.1, read on the forward strand.
AGGGAGACCGCGAGCTCCCCTACGGCAAGGTGATCGAGGTGCTCGACCTGCTGCACCGCGGCGGCATCACCGACATCGGCATGGTGACCGAGACGCCGGAGGGTTGAGCGGGTGGATCTGGCGGTCGAACAGGTGCTCGAGGCGCGCCGGCTGCGAGGACGGGCCTCGCGGCGGCTCGGCCTCGTCGCCTCGAGCGTGCTGCACGCCGCTCTCTTCGCGACCGTGATCGTCACCCCGATGCTCGAGGAGCAGGCGCGCAAACCGCCACGCTTCGTGTCGATCGCGCTGGTGTCGGCGCAGGCGCTCGGCGTTCGCGAGCCGTCCCCGCCGCCGAGCCAGCCGGAGCCGCGCCGTGCCGCGACCCCACCGCCGCAGCCGACCCCGGCGCCGGAGCGGACCCGCCCTCGCGAGCGGCCGGCGGAGCCGACTCCCGAAAGGGCGCCGAGCCCCCAGACCGCGACGCCGGCGCCGCCTTCTCCGGCGAGCGGCGGCGATGCGCTGCAGCGGCGGCAGGGGTCGCCGACCGGGTCGACGACCGGCACCGCCGCCTTCGGTGCCCGCGTCGGCTTCGACAACCCCAACTTCAAGCACAGCTACTTCATCGATCAGATGACGGCGATGCTGAGCGGCCAGTGGGTGCGGCCGGCGATCGGCGGCGAGCTGGTCGCCCTCGTCCACTTCCGCATCCACCGCGACGGCTCGGTGACCGACCTCGAGATCGTCGAGTCGTCCGGCTACAGCTCCTATGATCTGGCGGCGCTGCGCGCCGTGCAGCAGGCGGCCCCCTTCCCTCCCCTGCCGCGCTCGTTCTCCGAGTCGTCCCTCGGCGTCACCGTCGAGTTCATCTGACCTCCTCCCCTCTCCCGGAGTGCCCATGCGGACCCCCATGCGACCCGTCGCCCCCGTCGTCGTTCTCACCCTCCTCGTCCTGCTGCTCGGCTGGGGCGGCAGCGCCGCGCAGGAGCCGGTGGAGCCGCCGCCGGACGACGAGGTGCGGATCCGGGTCGGCGAGGGTCTCCGCTCGCAGTACCGCCTCGCCTTTCCGCCGACCCGGTCGGCGCTGACGGCGGCGCTGGCGCCGGCGGCCGGCACGATCGACAGCACGGTGCGCCAGGATCTCATCGCCAGCCGCGCCTTCGCGATCCAGGGTCGCGAAGCGCTGTCGGTCCTCGAGCTGACGGGCGATCCGGTGCGCGACCACGAGCTCTACCGCTCGCTCGGCAACGAGGTGCTGCTGCAGATCGACGTCCTGGCCGAGGAGGGGCAGGTGGTCGTCGAAGGGCGGGTCGTCGATCTCGAGAGCGGTGACTCGCTGCTCGGCAAGCGGTACCGGGGCACCCCCGAGGTCGCCCGGCGGATGGCTCACTCCCTCGCCGACGAGATCATCCTGCTGTTCACCGGCCGCCGCGGCACCGGGCTGACCACGATCGCGTTCTATTCCGACCGCCAGTCGGAGAACCGCATCAAGGAGATCTACCTGATGGACGCCGACGGCCACCATCAGCGGCCGATCACCAACCATCGCACGGTCTCGCTGTCGCCCGCCTGGAGCCCCGACGGCGAGCACGTCGCCTACACCTCCTTCTTCTCGGGGCTCCCCGGGGTCTACCGCGTCGATCTGCGGTCGGGTCAGAAGCTGCCGATCGTCACCGAAGGGAGCTTCAACGCCTCCCCCACCTTCTCGCCCGACGGCCGGCGGATCGCCTTCGCCCGCTCCGCCGGCGGCAACATCGACATCTTCGTCGCCGACACCGCGGGCGGCAACCTCGTGCGGCTGACCAACGCCCGGGGGATCGACACCAACCCGGCGTGGAGCCCCAACGGGCGCCAGATCGCCTTCACCTCGGATCGCGGCGGCAGCCCGCAGATCTACCTCATGGACGTCGACGGCACCAACGTCGAGCGCGTCTCGCGCAGCGGGCGCTACAACGACGGGGCGGCCTGGAGCCCGGACGGCGCCCGCATCGCCTACGCCCAGCGCGCCGGCATCGAGCGCTTCGACATCGTGGTGGTGGACGTGGTCACCGGCGAGAAGCGCGAGCTGACCTCGGCGCCGGGCAGCCACGAGACGCCGACCTTCTCTCCCGACGGGTTGAAGATCGCGTTCGCCGGCAAGTACGGCTCGGGCTCGGGAGCGACCCAGATCTACGTCATGGACGACGACGGATCGAACGTCCGCCGACTGACCAGCGAGGGCAACAACTTCAACCCCGCCTGGTCCGGTTACGTCCCCTAGAAAGGACGAACCCGCCAAATCGGCAGAGTCGCCCGAAAACTCAACGATTTCCGGCACTTACAGCTTGCTTGCAAAGTGATCGTTCTGCTACAGTCGGCGGCGCCGAGGGAACTCGTAATCTCGACGCTCGGGGCACGCGAGCGCTGCTGACAAGGAGACGGAAATGAGCCGCAGATGGATCGAAGGTGCGGGGGTGTGCATGGTCGTGGCCGCCTTGATGGTGGGCTGCGGGCCGAAGGAACCGCCGGTGATCCCGGAACCGCCCGAGCCGCCGGTCGAGACGCAGCCGACCGAGCAGGTCGAGCCGGCGCCCGCGCCGCCGACCATGGACGACGACACTCCCGACTGGGAGACCGGAGAGCTCGGCGAGCTCAACCGCTACGCGATGGAGAACGGGCTGCTCGGCGACGTCTACTTCGCCTACGACCGCTCCGATCTCAGCGCCGAGGCGACCGATCGCCTGGCTGCCAACGCGGCCTTCATGCGCCAGCACCCGAACCTGATGTTCACGGTCGAGGGCCACTGCGACGAGCGCGGCACCAACGCCTACAACCTGGCGCTCGGCGATCGCCGCGCCAACGCCGCGGCCTCCTACCTCGGCTCGCTCGGCATCACCGGTGGCCGCCTCAGCACCGTCAGCTACGGTGAAGAGCGTCCGCAGTGCAGCGTCTCGGCGGAGTCGTGCTGGTCCCGCAACCGGCGGGCCCACTTCGTGATCACCGGTCGTCGATAGAGTCGTCGATGGGTTGGAAAGGGGCAGCGACCGTCGTCGCGCTGACGATGACGGTCGCCGGCTGCGTCGGCACCAAGGACATCGAGGCGATCCAGGCGCAGCTGCGCGACATCCAGCGCCAGGTCGCGTTCGTGCAGCAGGAGAGCTCGAGCAAGGACGAGGTCGCGCAGCTCGAGTCGCGCATCAACGAGCACACGTCGGCGTTGCTGAAGTCGGAGGCCGACGTCCAGGTCGGCCTCCAGCGGCTCTCTGATCAGATCGACCAGCTCGAAGCGAACCTCGCCGACACCACCTTCCGCCTCAACGATCTGTCGCAGCAGATCGCCGCCACCAACCAGGAGCTGCGCGCGGTGCGCGGCTCGCTGGGCGCCGGGGCGGTGGTCCCCAGCGGCGGCGGATCGCCGAGCGCCGGGGCGCCGAAGCCGGCCGATCCGCAAGCGCTCTACGACGCCGCCCGCAACGACTACGTGCGCGGCAACTACGAGCTCGCGATCCTCGGCTTCAACCAGTACCTCGAAGCCTTCCCCGACTCCGAGCTCGCCGACAACGCCCGCTACTGGATCGGCGAGTGCCACTTCAGTCAGGGTGACTACCAGCAGGCGATCCGCGAGTTCGACCGCATCGCCCGCGACTATCCGCGCAGCGACAAGCTGGCGAGCGCGCTGCTGAAGAAGGGGTACGCCTATCTCCAGATGGGACGCGTCAACGAAGGGCGCATCCAGCTCAACAACGTCATCGACGCCTATCCCGGCTCCGACGAGTCCGCGCTCGCCCGCCAGCGGCTCGCGGCCCTTGACCAGGGCTGACCGCCACCACTAGACTCTGCGATCCGCCGCGAGTCCTCGCGGTCGAGGTACCCGAACATCATGGCCAACATCAAGTCCGCTGAGAAGCGCATCCGACAGACGGCCGTCCGCCGCAGCCGCAACCGCTACCACCGGTCGCGGATGCGAACCGCGGTCCGCAAGTTGCGCACCCTGATCGACGACGGTCAGGCGGCCGAGGCGCGCGAGGCGCTCGCCCCGACCCTGGCGCTGATCGACTGCACCGCCCAGAAGGGCGTCGTGCACCGCAACGCCGCCGCGCGCACCAAGTCCCGTCTGACCCGCGCCGTCAACGCGCTCGCCGACTGAGCGCCGCGCGAGCGAGGTTCCCGGACCGGCGAGACCGCCGGGCCGCCGGGCACGCCTGCGCTCGGGACGGCGGCGCTAGAAGCCTTCGAGGATGTCGATGACGAGGGTCTGCGCGAAATCCTGGGCGACGTCGAGGATCGCCGTCTCCTCGAAGTCGATCAGCTCCGCCTCGTCGAACTCGTACTGCTCGCGGAACTGGTAGTACGGCTGTTCCCAGATCACCTCTTCGGTACCGACCCGCTTGAACTCCATGGCGGCGACGATCTCGATCTCGTACTCGCTCGCCCGCCCTTCCTCGGCGCCGAACAGCACCGGCTTGACGCGGAACGCGGTGAGCGAGCCGGAGAGCACCGCGTCCGCTTCGAGCGGGCTGTTGACCAGCTCGAACTTCGGCCGCCGCAGGAACTCGTCGTTGATCGCCTCGGTCAGCGTCTGGTCGACCTGCTGGCGCAAGGTGCGGTTCGACAGCGGGCTGATGAAGATCGCCTCGATGTCCTCCGGCAGGCTGCTGGTGCGGCCGACCAGGCCGTAGCCGCAGCCGGCGGCGACCAGCGGCAGCGCGACCAACGTGGTGCGAAGCCTCCAAGCTCGATTCACGTCGTTCTCCTCGTCGTGGGGTGCAAGCGCTTCAACAGTCCGTCGAGCAGGCCGTTGACGAAGCTGCTCGACTGCTCCGAGCCATACTGCTTGGCGAGCTCGATCGCCTCGTCGAGCACCACCAGTGGCGGCACGTCGTCCGACGCCACCAGCTCGTAGGCCGCCAGCCGCAGGATGTTGCGATCGACCGCCGGCATCCGCTCGAGCCGCCAGTTGTCCGCCTGCCCGGCGATCAGCTCGTCGAGCTCGTCGCGCC
>JBPEXA010000453.1:0-3174 GCA_052032135.1 Thermoanaerobaculia bacterium
AGCGCGACGACCGAATGGGTGGTGAGGACGGCGGCCGCCGACACCGCGCCGACGAGGGTCCCCTCGGCGGCCGCGACGCTGCGGGCCTTGCGGCCGAGGCGGCCGAGCCAGCGGTCGAGGAGACCGCTCGCCTCGAGCCCGCCGACCAGCGCCATCAGCAGCAGGGTGAAGACCGAGACGCCGACCCCGCGCTCGAGGCCGGCGAGCAGGATCCCCTCGGCGCGGTAGCTGCCGGGAGTCACCGCCAGCAGCTCGCCCGGTGCCACGAGGCCGAGGGCGAGGGCGATCGTCGCCGCCACCGCGACGCCGAGCAGCAGCCCCTGCACCAGATGGCGACCCGCCAGCAGCAGGGCGAGGGCGGCGAGCGGCGCCAGCAGCAGCGGCAGCGCCCGCGGACCGGCGTCGATCGGGGCTCCCGCGCCGCCGCCGCCACCGGCGAGCAGGGCGTAACCGGCGATCGCCGCCGCCGCGGCCGGCAGGGCGTAGCGCAGGCGGCTGCGCACCACGTCGCCGATCGCCGCTCCCTGGGTGCCGGCGGAGGCGATCGTCGAGTCGGAGACCGGCGAGATGTTGTCGCCGAAGGTGGCGCCGCCGAGGATCGCCCCCATCACCACCGCGGGCTCGGCTCCGAGCACGGTGCCGGCGGGGTAGAGCAGCGGGCCGCACAGCACCAGCGTCCCGAGGCTGGTGCCGGTGGCGGTCGACACCAGACAGCAGACCAGGAACGCGGCGACGACGAAACCGCCCGCCCCCAGCCCGGCGCCCCGGGTCAGCCAGATCACCGACTCCACGAAGCCGGCGGCGTTCAGCAGCTGGGCGAGCATGCCGGCGAGCAGCCAGGCGAGGATCATCAGCGCGACGAGCGGCCGGCTCATGCCGTCGATCATCGCCTCGGCGTAGGCGCGGCGGTCGCGGGCGAGGAGGATGCCGAGGGCGAGAGCGCCGATCAGCAGCGGCCAGAAGCCGCGCTCGTCGGGAGCGCCCGACCAGGCGAGCCAGGCGACCCCGGCGAGGAACGCGCCGAACGGGAGCAGGGCGCCGGCGGCGCCGCCGTGGAAGGCGAGCGTCGCGGCTCGGTATTCTCGGCTCACGGAGCGGAGGACGTTAGCAGATCGTCGAGCGACTCGAAGGGAGGCAGCGATGGCGGAGCAGTCGGGAGAATTCACCCTCTGGGACCTGCGGGTGGAGGTCGTCGCCGGCGAGCGGCCGATGGTGTGCAACCACAGCGAGGGCGACTATTTCGAGCTGTCGGGCGAGAACCTGACACTGCCGCCCGGCCAGAGCTTCCCGCTCTATCCGTTGGCGGCGCTGCTGCCGTTGCTGCCGGCGAAGCAGCGGCCGACGGCGGCCGCCGACTGGATGACCACCGACGACGAGATCGCCTGCCCCGACCCCCACTGCGGCGGCCGGTTCCGCATCGTCCGGACCCGGATGCGCACCTTCCGGCGGCAGGACGTCACCGTGGTGCCGATGCCGGACGGCGACGGGTGAGCCGACCGGTCGCAGCGGTGCCGCTGGCCGACGGCTACGCGGTGGCGCCGGTGATCCACGGCTGCTGGCAGCTGGCGAGCGATCACGGCTCCGAACGCCTCGACCGGGACCGGCTCTTCGAGCGCTGGCGGCGGGCGCTCGACGCCGGCTTCGCCACCTTCGACTGCGCCGACATCTACACCGGGGTCGAGGCGCTCCTCGGCCGCTTTCTGCGCACCCTCGAGCGACCGGAACAGGTGCAGATCCACACCAAGTACGTGCCCGACCGCGGCTCCCTCGCCGGCCTCGACCGGCGGGCGGTGACGGCGGCGATCGATCGATCGCTGGTGCGGCTCGGCCGCGAGCGCCTCGATCTCGTGCAGTTCCACTGGTGGGACTTCGACGTCCCCGGCTGGATCGAGACCGCGAGGTGGCTCGACGAGCTGCGGCGCGCCGGCAAGATCGCGCGGCTCGGCCTCACCAACTTCGATCGCCCCCACCTCGAGGCGATCGTCGACGCCGGTGTGGAGGTGCGGGCGCTGCAGGTGCAGTACTCGCTGCTCGACCGCCGACCGGCGGCGTCGCTGGCTCCGTGGTGCCGGGAGCGCGGCATCGCGCTCTTCGCCTACGGCGCTCTCGCCGGCGGCCTGTTGACCGAGGAGTGGCTCGGACGGGACGCGCCGCGCGACGGCCACCGTTCGTTCGTCAAGTACCGGCTGATCGTCGACGAGTTCGGCGGCTGGCCGGCGCTGCAAGCGCTGCTGCGCGCCCTCGGCACCGTGGCCGCCGCCCGCGGGGTGTCGATCGCGGTCGCCGCCGCCCGCTGGAGCCTCGAGCGCCCCGGCGTCGCCGCCGTCATCGTCGGCACCGGGCGGCGCAACCGCCTCGCCGCCATGCGGCGGATCGCCGCCGGCGACTGGGACGACGTCGACTGGGGGGCGGTCGATCGCGTGCTCGAACGGCACGACGGCCCGGCAGGGCCGGTGTACGGTCTGGAGCGGGATCCGGCGACGGCGCACTACGGCATCCTGCGCACCGATCTCCACCAGGCGACGAAAGGGACGACGAACGATGAGACGACCTGAGATTGCGGCCCTCCTCGCGGCGGCGATGCTCGCCATCGGCTGCGCGCCGGAGCCGTCGGCGCCCGCCACCGATCCTGCCATCGACGTCGCCGCCGACGTCGAAGCCGAGCGGTGGATCGAGCGCTACATCGAGCGCACCTTCGAGACGTTCCCGACCCGGGCGCTGGCGGCCGGCCGCACCGACCGTGCCGCCGAGCTGGAGGATCTGAGCGAGGAGCGGCTCGACGGATGGCTCGACTTCAACCGGCGGGCGGCGAGCGAGATCGAGCGGCTGCTGGCGCTGCCGGAGCTCGATGTCGAGGCGCGCCTCGACCTGGAGCTGATCGCCCGCGAGGCGGCGCTGGTGGTCCACCGCCTCGGCGACACCGAAGAGCACCGCGTCGATCCGCTGTTCTGGACCCGCCGGCTCGGCAACGCGACCGTCTTCCTGCTGGTCCGCGAGGACGCGCCGGCCGCCGAGCGGCTGGCAGCCGCGGCGGCACGGGCGGCGGCGATCCCCCGCCTGGCGTCCCAGGCGTCGGCGGCCCTCGAGCGGGGCGGCACTCGCGTCGCGCCGGAGCTGGCGACGATCGCCGCCCGCCAGGCGTCGGCGTCGGCGCGCTTCTACCGCGAGGGGTTC
>JBPEXA010000454.1:0-4820 GCA_052032135.1 Thermoanaerobaculia bacterium
GGTGAGCGCCCAGCCCGCGGCCGTTGGTGGCGTCGCCGGGCCGACCAGCATCATGCTGCCGACGGCGAAGGCGAGATAGCCCACCACGACGCCCGCGATCACCCTCACCACACCCATGCCCGCAGTCTACCGCCCGCACCGGGGCCGGTCGCGTGGCGTCGGTTGCAAACCCGGTGTCACTCTTACACACGGCCCGCCGTCGCTCCGCGCCGCGGCAGGGCGGGTCGGGCGCGGTCCGAGGCCGCGACCTGCCCGTCGCGACGGGGCCTCGTCGATCGTTGCACCGCCGGTCGGCGCCGAGGTGGCGGCTGGCATGCCGCTTGCGCTCCACACCGTCCAGCGAGGCGCCCTCGCACCGTCACCTCGTGCCACCTCATGAACGTCGACCTCTCCACTCCGCCCGCCCTCGCCCGCGTCCTCGCGGTGGCGCTGCTGCTGGTCACCCCGGCGGGCGGCGCGGCTCAGCCGGCGGAGACCGCCGGCGGCGACGGGACGGCGCCGGTCTTCCGCGTCGACGCCGTCAACCCCGGTCTCCAGCCGCGAGGCGACCTCGACCTCGAGACGCCGCAGGCGTGCGTCGAGCACTTCGTGCTGGCGGCGCGGGAGGGAGCCTGGCGGCGAGCGGCCGACGCCCTCGACTTCCGACTGCTCGGCCCGGTCGACGATCGCCGCGCCGCCGAGCTCGCGCGGCGGTTCTTCTTCGTCCTCAACCAGGAGCTGTGGATCAATTGGGACGAGCTCCCCGACCGCCCCGACGGCGTGCTCGAAGAGTCCTACGGCTCCAACGATCCGCTCGCCGGGCAGCCTCGCCGCAGCATCCGGCTGGGGTCGATCTCGGTCGACGGTCGCTCGGTGCCGGTGCACGTCCACCGTCTGCAGCCGCCCACCGGCGACCCCCGCTGGCTCTTCTCCGCGCACACCGTCGACAACATCCCGGCGCTATGGGAGGCCCACGGCCCGAGCTGGATCGCCCGCCGGATGCCCGAGTGGGCGCGCGAACGGGGGCCGGGCCGCATCCACGTCTGGCAGTGGATCGGACTCCTGCTCACCCTCGGCTTCGCACCTCTGGCCGGACGCCTGCTCGGCAAGCACCTCACCCGCTTCGTCACCCGGCGCTTCGACGGCGCCGCCAGCAAGCTGTTCGACGAGCTCGAATGGCCGATGACGACCGTGGTGGCGACGCTCGTGCTGTGGCTCAGCCTCCGCTTCGTGCTCGGTCTGCCGAGCGCGATCGCCACCGTTCTCGAACCGCTGTCGCTGATCCTGGTGGTGGCGAGCTTCGTCTGGCTGGCGATGCGGACCGCCACCTTCTTCATCGACCGGGTGGTCAAGGAGGCGGTCCGCGACGTCCACGACGAGGAGTCGGCCAGCCGCAAGCGGCTGCTGACCCAGATCACCGTCGGCCGTCACGTCGTGCTCCTGATGCTGGCGCTGATCGGCGTCGCCATCGTGCTGCTGCAGCTCGACTCCTTCCGCTCGGTCGGCATCACGATGCTGTCGTCGGCCGGCGCCGCCGCGGTGGTGCTCGGCATCGCCGGCCACGCCGTGCTCGGCAACCTCATCGCCGGCCTCCAGATCGCGCTCGCGCAGCCGTTCCGCATCGGCGACAGCGTCTACGTCGAGAACAACTGGGGGCAGATCGAGGACATCTCGTACGTCGACGTCACCGTCAAGACCTGGGACGACCGCCGGCTGGTCTTCCCGATCCGCTACTTCGTCACCAACTGGTTCGAGAACTGGTCGAAGACCGATCCGTTCCTCACCAAGCCGATCTACCTCCAGGTCGACTACGCCGCCGACGTCGAGCGCATCCGCGATCAGTTCCTCGAGTTCGTCCGCGAGGACGAGGACTGGGCGGCCGATCAGGACGAGCCGCAGTGTCTGGTCACCGAGTGCGGCGACGAGACGATGACCGTGCGGCTGACCTGTGGCGGCCCCGACGTCGGCGCCGCCTGGCGACTGAGCTGCCGGGTGCGGGAGCGGATGCTCGGCTGGCTGCAGCAGGTCGAGGGGGGCGCCTGGCTGCCGCGCCGGCGGCTGGTGCTCGCCGAGCGGGTCACCGGCGAGGTCGCCGCTCCCGAGCGCGAGCGCGAAGCGGTCTCCGCCTAGAGCTGATAGAGCTGGATCCAGTTGCCGCAGGTGTCGTCGAGGATGGCGACGACGACGTTGCCCGCCTCCTGCGGCGCCGATCGGAACTTGACCCCCAGCCCCTCCATGCGGCCGTATTCCGCCTGGATGTCGTCGACCTGAAAGGCGTTGGCAGGAATCCCCTGTTTGCGCAGCGCCTTCTGGAACGCCTTCGCCGCCGGGTTGGCGTTGGGCTCGAGCAGCAGCTCGACACCGTCGGGAGCCGCCGGCGAGACGACGGTCAGCCACCGCGCCTCGCCCATCGGGATGTCGGTCTTCTTCTCGAAGCCGAGGATCTCGGTGTAGAAGTCCAGCGCCCTCTGCTGGTCGTCGACGAGCACGGTGCTGAGGCGGATCTCGATCATGGCGGGGAGTCTATCGGCTGCTGCTGGTCGGCAGGCCGATCGAGGGCGTCGGCGATCGCCGTCCAGGCGTCCGGATCGAGGTCCATCCCGATGTGGGAGGAGCCGACCTCGACGTGGACCACCTGCGGGTTGCGGCGGTCGATACACGCCGGCCACGACACGATGGTGTCGCGGCGCGAGAAGATCGCCGTCACCGGGACCCGCAGCGGTGCAGCACGCTCGATCTCCTCGATCTGACGGCTGATCTCGGCGCTGCGCTGCGGACCCCAGCTGGCGGCGCCGACGGTGAAGGTCGGGCCGCCGACCACCGGCGTGCCGTAGGTGACCACCTGGCGCACCGGCGCGGGCGCGGCGCGCGCCGTCTCCCTCGCGATCACCCCGCCGAGGCTCCAGCCGATCAGCGCCACCGGACCCTGATCGGCGGCGAGCGCCTCGACGCGCGGGATCAGCCGCTCGGTGTCGCGTCCCGGCCGGCCGCGGTTGCGGCCCAGACCCCAGTGGCGGGCGTCGTGGCCGAGTCGCCGCAGGTACCAGCGCAGGGGCGCCATCGTCAGCTGCGGCGCCCGCCAGCCGGGCACCAGCAGCACCGTCGCCGGCCGCACGGCGCGGCGTCGCAACAGGCGCGGCAGGGCGACCGCCAGGCGCAATGCCTGGAGGGCGATCCGCCACTCGCCGACGAACGCCCGCGGGCGGGTCGGCGTCGTCGGTGCCGGCGCTGCCGGCGGCGTGGGATGGACGATCGGGTAGGGCATCGGCGTCGGCGCCGACCCCATCACGATCGACGGATCGATTCAAACCACCGTGCTACGCTGCCTGCGATCTCCGAGCCGGCCCGATGCTGCCCAAGAACGCCAGCCGCGAACAGATCCTCGAGATCCTCGAGGACGAGGGTGGGTTGCGCGAGGGGACCGCGCGCGAGGTGCACCGGCGCACCGGCGTGCCGGAAGCGGACGTCTACGGCGTCGGCACCTTCTACCACCTGCTCGCCGACCCCGACTCGGTCCGCGTCTGCCAGGGGCTCTCCTGCCACGTCGCCGGCTGTCGGACGGAGATGGCCCGTCTCGAAGCAGCGGGGCGCCCGGTGGCGTGGACCGCCTGCCTCGGCCGCTGCGACATGGCGCCGGCGGTGTGGGACCCGCACGGCGACCCGGGGACGCCGCAGCCCGCCTTCTCACCGAGCCACCCCGACTTCGCGATCGACCTGCTGGCCCCCGACGACGACTCCTACACCGCCCTCGAGACCGCCCGCGAGCGCGGCGCCGCCTGGGTGCTCGACGAGCTCGAGCGATCGGGCCTCACCGGCCGCGGCGGCGCCGGCTTCCCCGCCCACATCAAGTGGCGCGGCGTCTGCTCGCAGCCGGTCACCGAGCGCTACGTGGTGCTCAACGCGGACGAGGGTGAGCCGGGCACCTTCAAGGACCGCGAGTGCATCCTCCGCCATCCCCATCAGGTCGTCGAGGGGCTGGCGATCGCCGCCCACACCCTCGAGGCGAACGACGTCTACTGCTACGTCCGGGGCGAGTTCGGCCATGTCAAGCAGGCGCTGATCGACGCGACCGAAGCGGCGCGCCGGCGCGGCGCCCTCGATGACGGGGTCGACTGGCACTTCGTCGACGGCCACGGCGCCTACATCTGCGGCGAGGAGACGGCACTGCTGGAGGCGCTCGAGGGAAAGCGCGGCATGCCGCGGATGAAGCCGCCCTTCCCGGTCGAAGTCGGCTTCCGGGGCAAGCCGACGCTGATCCAGAACGTCGAGTCGATCGCCTGCCTGCCGGCGATCGTCCACCGCGGCGGCGACTGGTTCGCCGCCGCCGGCCGCACGCAGCCGGGCTCGAAGCTCTACTGCCTCTCCGGCCATGTCGAGCGCCCCGGCGTCTACGAGGCGCCGATGGGGATCTCGATGCGCGAGCTGCTGGAGCTCGCCGGCGGCGTAGTCGGCGAGCTCAAGGCGTTCTCGCCCGGCGGGGCGTCGAGCGGCTTCCTGCCGGCGGCGTCGATCGACGTCGCGATGGACTTCAAGGCGCTGGCGGAGGCGGGCTCGATGCTCGGCTCGGCCGGCGTCGTGGTGCTCAACGACACCGTCGACATGGTCGAGGCGTCACTGAGCCAGGCGGTGTTCTTCGAGGACGAGTCGTGCGGCCAGTGCTCGCCGTGCCGGATCGGCACCCAGATCCTGCGCCAGGCGCTCGAGCGCTACCGCGACCAGGGGCGCGATCCGGAGACCCTCGCCTACGTCGCCGACGTGGCGTGGGGGATGCGCGAGGCGTCGATCTGCGGCCTCGGCCAGGCGGCGTCGCTGCCGCTCGAGAGCGCGATGCGGTACTTCCC
>JBPEXA010000455.1:0-7076 GCA_052032135.1 Thermoanaerobaculia bacterium
ATGGACCGAGAGGAGACCACCATGTTCCGACTCATCGCTGCTATCGCCGTTGCCGTCATGCCGATCGTTTCGGTCGCCACCGACTCCGGAAGTTCCGGATTCGGCTCGCACGACGTCGACATCCTGGACGACTACGGCTGCCAGACGGCCACGTGTGACGGCGGCGGCGACACCCCGCCCCCGTTCAACAGCAAGGGCGGCGCCTGAACCGGCCGTCGAGGCTCGACGCCAGACCCGGTCGGGGCCGAAGGAAGACCGGAAGGACCGCCGAGCCGCCTGTGATGTTCCCGCTGGATGTCCAGCGGAGCGGATGCCGCCAGGGACGGGTGCTGGAGATCGTCTCCGCCGCCGGCGGGCTCCGTGAAACGTGTACCGAGAGGAGAAGACCATGTTTCGTCTGATCGCTACCATCGCTGTTGCCGTGATGCCCATCATCTCCGTCGCCACCGACACCGGGAGCTCGGGTTTCGGCTCCTACGACGTGGACATCTTGGACGACTACGGTTGTCAGACGCCGACCTGCGACGGCGGTGGTGACACCCCGCCGCCGTTCACCACCAAGGGGAACTGAGCCCGCCGCAGCGTCTTCACCTCTCGAATCCGGCACCGTCCGGATCGCGAGAGTCGGTCCATGCTGAACGCCGGGGCGGCGCGACCGTCCCGGCGTCGTCCCCCCCGGGTCGCCTAGACCTCGGCGGGCTCGGCGGCTCGCCGGTCGTGCTCGGCCCTGCGCCGACGGAAGGTCGGTAGCGTCACTCCCAGCAGCGCCGCTGCGGTCGACTCGTCGTCGCCGAGACGAGCGACGATCTCCTCCAGCAGCGTCGCTTCCGCCAGCTGCAGCAACGGCTTCGCGTCGCGGTCGGAGGCGTGCACCAGCCGCGCCAGCGCTTCCTGCACCGCGATCCACCCCTCGGGCCGGGGGGCGAGTCCGGCGCGCTCGCGCTCGGTCGCCTGCTGCAGCCGACGGCGGTAGGTGGTCTCCGCGAGCCCCACCCGCTTCGCCGCCCGTCGTGCCGTCCCCCCCTCGGCGAGGTCGGCTTCGAGCAGCAGATCTTCGGCGAGCCACTTGCCCAACGGCAGGTGCACCGCGTTGCCGCCGTCGAGCACCGCATCGATCTGCTCGCCGAGCACCATCCGCATCTGCTCGAGCGATTCCGCGACCGTCGTGCCGGAACGCTCCCGAGTCGTCGGACGACGGCGGGCGGTGAGCTGGGCGGAGCGCCCCGGGAGGCCGAGGCTGGCGGCTTCGATCTCCCGCCCCTCCAGCAGGATGACCGCCTGCAGAATGCGGTTCTGGAGCTCGCGGACGTTGCCCGGCCAGTCGTAGGTGATGAGCGCTTCGCGGGCGTCCTCGGAGAGGCGCGCGCCGACCTTGCCGTACTGCTCGCTGAACTGCCGGAGGAGATGCTCGGCGAGCAGCACGATGTCGTCCGGTCGTTCCCGCAGCGGAGGGACGTCGAGCCGCACGACGGCGAGGCGGTGGTAGAGGTCCTCCCGGAAGCTGCCGCGCGCCGCCTCCTCCTCGAGGTTGCGATTGGTCGCGGCGAGGATGCGCACGTCGATCGGCGTCGGCTTGGTCTCGCCGACCAGGGTGATCTGCTTCTCCTGGACGAAGCGGAGCAGGCGGCTCTGCACCTCGAGCGGGAGCTCCCCGATCTCGTCGAGGAGAATCGTGCCGCCGTCGGCCTCGGCGAGGCGTCCGGAGCGGCGCCGCTGGGCGCCGGTGTAGGCGCCGCGGTCGTGGCCGAACAGCTCGCTGTCGATCAGGGTCGGCGCGATCGCGGCGCAATCGACCACCGTCAGACCCTTGCGTCGGCGGGGGCTCAGACGATGGATGCGGCGGGCGACCAGCTCCTTGCCGGTGCCGCTCTCGCCGGTGATCAGGATGGTCGCCTCGGTCGGGCCGACCCGCTCGATCGCTTCGACCAGCTCCGCCATCGCCGGCGAGGTGTAGAGCAGCTGGGTCTCCTGCACCGCGCTGCGCAGCTCGATGAGCTCCGCTTCGAGCTCGACCGACCCGCGATCGCTCTCGAGCTGTGCCATCTGCGCGCGCTCGAGCGCGATCGACAGCTGCGAAGCGAGTGCCTTGAAGAAGATCAGATCGGTGGCGTCGACGTCGATCGACTCGACCGCGCCGTCGACGTAGAGGCCGCCGATGGCGTCGCCGCCGGCGATGATCGGTACGGCGAAGGCGAGGTACTGACGGTCCTCGCCGACCGCGACCACGCCGCTGCGGACCTCGGCGGCGGCCATCGCCTCGACCAGCAGCGCGCTCGGCTCGTCCTCGAGCTCGAACGACTCGCGGCGAGCGCCGACGGGGGTCGGCGGGCGCGCGATGCCGCGCACCAGCTCCGGCTCGCCAGTCGACCGACGACGGTAGAGGCCGACCCTCTCGGCCTTGCACGCGGAGTAGAGGCGCTCGACGACCGCTCCGGCGAGGGTGTCGAGGTCTTTGGTGTCGGCGACGAGGTCGACGGCGTCGCGCAGCAGCGCCATGTTGCGGTAGTCGCGCGCCAGGTCGCCGCTGAACAGCTCGCTGATCCGGGTCGACTCACGGCGGCTGCTGTGAGCCGCCTCCTGCCAGACCTCGATCGCCCCTTCGCCCCGCCGGCGGGCGCGATTGAGAGCGAGGTCGGCGCGGCGCAGCAGGTCGAGCGGATCGGCGACCAGCTCCCCGCCGGGGTCGACCGCGGCGATGCCGCAGCACAGCTCGAGACGCACCTCGCCGTCGAGGAAGACGCTGTCGCGCACCGCGGCGACGAGCTTCTCCGCCACCGATCGGGCGTCCTCGACGTTGGTCGTCGGCAGCAACGCCCCGAAGATGGCGCCGCCGTAGCGCGACACCGGGTCGCTGTCCCTCAAGGTCTCGCACAGCAGCTCGGCGAGCTCCCGCATGACGCGGTCGCCGGCGAAGCGACCGTGCCGCTCGTTGACCTGACCGAAGTTGTGAGGGTTGATGAGGATCAGCGACAGCCAGTTGCCGGTCTCGCCGGCGCGCTCGAGCTGGTCGGTCAGCAGCGCCTGGAATCCGATCCGATCGGCGAGGCCGGTCACCGGGTCGCGCAGCGTGCTGTGGACGTGCATCGCCTGCTCGGCGAGGCTGGCGCCGAAGTCCCGCATCCACGACCATCGATCGTCGGCGATCGACTCCAGGCCGCGATCGGCGTCGGCGCCGAAATCGATGCCGAGCCAGCCTCGCGGCCGTCGGTAGGGCTCCTGATCGGCGGTTCGGCGCCCCGGGGATCCCGGCTCGGGCTTGGCGGCGGGTCGTGGGGTGAGCGGCACCAGCCACACCCCGGGATCGGAGCCGGCGAAGGGCTCCGGGGTGCCGCTCGGCGCTGCCAGCCAGCGGCCGGTCGTGCGCTCCGCTCTCGCCACCGATCGCAGCTCGGAGATCGCCGTTCGCGGCCCCTCGTGGAGCAGGATCGGGTCGATGCTGCTGTCGGTCGGGGCGGGAACGAAGACCGCCGCCGCCTCGGCGCCGGTCAGGTAGCGCACGCCGCGCAGGAAGGACCCCAGAATTTCGGTTGACGACTTCACGAAATTGTCCGCCGGGGCGGCCGGTCCGTCAGCAGGCGGCCCGGCGGGAGGGCTGATCGTATCACCGGCGGTCGAGCCGTCCGTGCCGCCACGGGGCGGCACGGCGCGCCGAGGCACTCGTATACTAGCCGCCCCATGGCGGAAGCTCTCGATCGCGGGGGGCAGGAGCTGCCCGAGTCCCTGCTGCGCGAACTGCACGGCTTCCTGAGCCTCGAAGCGCCGTTCCTGATCCGGGATCTGCCCCGCGCCGCCAGCGAGCGGGAGCTGGAGAGTGCGCTCCTCGAGAGGCTCGCCTACCGCTTCCGCACCGGCGCCCGCTTCGCCGACGAGAGCCACCATCCGGGGCTCACCCATCAACAGGCCGTCGAGCAGGGGCGGGAGCGGATCGCCTCCCTGGTGAGGGGGTTCTTCGAGCGACGGCGCATCCGGGCCTCGCTCGCCGACGACGAGCGGCGGCTGATGCTGCGGACCATGCTGCTCACCCGCGCCGTCGACGACCACCTCAAGCGCGCGTTCGAGGAGCGCTCGGTGCGTTGGGGAGAGGTCCCGTCGCCGCAGAAGGGGTTCCGCTCGACCGGTCAGGAGGCGGTCGTCGGCGCCGCGCTGCGCCTGCGCCGGCCGCCGGCGTATCCCGCCGGTCCCGAGTACCAGGGGGACTTCGTCAGCCCGCTGATCCGCGATCTCGGCGCCCTGTTGATGTTCATGCCCGATCCGTTGCACCCGATCCTGGTGCAGTACGGCAAGGACGGGACACCGGTGGGGGGTCGAGACCTGCACGTCGGCGATTTCGAGCACGGCGTCCTGCCGCCGGCGGCGCCGCAGGCGATCGCCGCTCAGACGATGATCGGCATCGGCTACGGCCTCAAGCTGCGGGGCGAGGACCGGGTGTGCGTCACCTTCATCGGCGAGGGCGGCTCGAGCCTCGGCGAGTGGCACGAAGCGGTCAACTTCGCCGCCGTGCAGCGCCTGCCGGTGGTGTTCGTCCTCGAGAACAACCATTGGGCGCTCGGCACCCACGTCTCGGAGCAGTCTCGGGTCGACCGCTTCGCCCTCAAGGGGGCCGGATACGGGATCCCCGCCGTGACGACCTTCGGCAACGACGCCGACGAGGTGGCGGCGGCGGTGGCGTGGGCGGCGGAGCGGGCTCGCGCCGGGGGCGGTCCTACGCTGGTCGAGCTGGTGACCTACCGCCGGTCGGGCCACGCTCACCACGACGACGACCGGTTCCACGGCAGCCGGCAAGCGAAGGTGCCGGGATACGAGTTCGAGGAGGAGGCGCGGGAGTGGGCTGCGCTCGATCCGATCGAGCTGTACGGCGCGCGCCTCGAGCGGTTGGGCGTCGTCTCCGCTGCGGCCCGCGACGAGCTGCGGCGGGAGGTGGCTTCGGAGGTGGAGGCGGCGGTCGAGACCGCGGTCGCCGCGCCGTGGCCCGAGCCGGCGGTGTACCGCACGATGGTGCACCCGACGCCACGCCCGGCCCCCGAGCCGGCGTCGGCCGGCGCCTTCACCAAGCGCATGGCCTACGACGAGGCGGTGCGCGACGCGCTGCGCGAAGCGATGACGGCCGATCCGGGCGTCTTCGTCCTCGGCGAGGACGTCGGTGGCCGCTACGGTGGCGCCTTCGGCGTCACTCGCGGTCTCGCCAAGCAGTTCGGTGCCGATCGATGCTGCAACACTCCGCTCGCCGAATCGGCGATCGTGGGATGCGCCGTCGGCGCCGCCCTGCTCGGCTTCCGGCCGGTGGTCGAGATGCAGTTCGCCGACTTCCTCGCTCCGGCGTTCAACGCCCTCGTCAACAACGCCGCGAAGGTGCATTGGCGGTGGGGTCGAGCGGTGCCGATCGTCGTCCGGCTGCCGTATGGCGCCGCCACCGGCACCCTGCAGCCGTTGCTCGGTGGCGGGCCGTTCCACAGCCAGTGTCCGGAGATGTGGTTCGTGCGCACCCCCGGATGGAAGGTGGTCGCTCCGTCGAATCCGGTCGACGCCAAGGGGCTCCTGCTGGCGGCGATCGCCGACGACAGCCCGGTGCTCTTCCTCGAGGCGAAGGGGCTCTACGGCTTCTTCCGCACCGACCTGCGGCAGGAGGTGCCGGTCGGCGGGGAGCTGACGGTGCCGATCGGGCGAGCGGCGATCGTCCGAGCGGGGCGAGACCTGACGATCCTCACCTACGGGGCGATGGTGTGGACGGCGCTCGACGCGGCCGACCGGTTGACGGCGGACGGCATCGACGCCGAGGTGATCGACCTGCGATCGCTGGTGCCGCTCGACGAGGAGACGATCTTCGCCTCGGTGCGCTCCACCGGGCGGGCGCTGATCGTGCACGAGGACCATCGGCGGGGCGGATTCGCTGCCGAGCTCGCTCGTCGGCTGGCCGATCGCCTCTTCTACCACCTCGACGCGCCGATCCGGACGGTCGCCGCCCCCGACACGCCGGTGCCGTACGCTCCGCCGCTCGAGCACGACTATCTGCCGAGCGCCGAGCAGGTGGCCGCTACGGCGTCCGAGCTGGCTCGGGAGTAGCGAGCGTCCGCGGATCGCGGGCCGGGAGGTGCTCGACCTCGAGGCCGACGGTCCGCTCCAGCAGGGTGCGCCCGCGGTCGTCGGCCGGCCCCGCCAGGGCTTCCCAGGGCCCGGCGACGACGAAGATGAGGGCGTCGGGGTGGAGATGCCGGATGGCGGCCTGGCGAACGTCCTCGGCGGTGACGGCGGCGAGCAGGGTCTCGTAGTCGCCGCGGTAGGCGTCGGACCGTCCCACCAGGGCGTCTCGGACCAGGTGGCCGACCGCTTCCTCGGCGGTGTCGAACTCCTGGCGGCGGCGGGCGGCGAGCTCGCGCTGCACCACCTCGAGCTCCTCCCGGTGAGGGCGCTGCCGGCGCAGGCGATCGATCTCCTGGAGAGTCGCCGCCACCGCCCGCGGGGTGTTGGAGGCGCGAGTATCGAAGCGGATCTGGTAGGCCGCCGGCCACAGGTCCCCGGGGTCGACGTCGGCGGTCACCCGGTAGACCAGAGCCTCCGAGGAGCGGAGGCGCCCCCCGAGCCTCGAGATCGCGCCACGCCCGGCGAGGATCTCGGCCATCACCTCGAGCTCGACCCGATCGCGGACCGAAGCCGGCAGTCGGGGAGCGCGATGACCGAGGGCGACGAGCGCCTGCGGCCCCTCGGCTTCGAGATGGAGGAGTCGTCCGCCCGGACGTCGAGCCGGCGCCGCCGGCGGCCACGCCTCGGGAGCGCCGGCGACCCCCCACGCCCGCAGTCGGGGCTCCAACAGGGAGCGCAGACGCTCGGCGTCGATATCGCCCGAGGCGGCGATCCACAGCCGATCGGATCGCCAGTGGCGGCGGTGGAACCCGATCAGGTCTCCGCGGTCGATCGCCTCGAGGTCGGTGGGACGGATCGGCCGGGTCGAGAAATGGTCGTCGCCGTAGAGCGCCCACTGCCACTCCCGCTCGAGGACCGTGGCCGGGTCGAGGTTGCGACGGCTCATCGATTCGAGCAGATTGGCCTTCACGTCGTCGATGCGATCCTGCTGGAACCTC
>JBPEXA010000456.1:0-1552 GCA_052032135.1 Thermoanaerobaculia bacterium
TCGTAACATGAACGACATGAGCACTCCCGACGAGGTCTCGCGCCGAGGCTTCAGCAACGAGGCGGCGGCCGAGCTGCGCCGTACCGCCCGGGACGTGCGCATGCGCCTCCTGGCCCGCTTCTCCGTCCTCCACGCTGCCGGGGGCCTGATGGTCTTCAGCTACCTGCAGCAGCTCTATCCCGCGTCGCAGGCGTTCGGGACCCCGTGGCTCAACGACCTCGCCCTGCTCCTCGTGACCGAGGCGACCCTCGCGCCGGTCGCCTGGTTGTGGCTCGGCAAGACGTTCAAGAAATCCGGGCAGTGGGCGCTCGAGGGCCGCACTCCCACCTCCACCGAGCGGGAGAAGGTGCTCGACGAGCCATGGCGCATGGCCGCCCGCCCCTTCCTGCTCTGGCTCATCGCCACGGCGTTCATCGCCTCCAGCATCTCGTTCCGGAGCAGCTACGACGTCCGCGAGGTCTTCGAGATCGTCCAGATCATGCTCATCGGCGGGATCGCGGTCTGCGCGTTGTCGTACCTCGTGATCGAGCAGACGTATCGACCGCTCTTCGCCTTCGCCCTCGACGGCGAGGCCGCGCCCCGGCCCGCCAGCCTCGGCATCCGGCCCCGACTCCTCCTCGCCTGGGGCGTCGGCTCCGGGGTGCCACTGCTCGGGCTCACCCTCGCGCCGTGGCGTGACGCCGGCGCCTCGCTCAGCGCCATGGCTGTCCTGGCCGTGGTCGGGCTGCTGGGCGGACTGTTCGCCGTGCTGGTCGCCTCGAACTCGATCGCCGAACCGTTGGACGAGGTCCGTCACGCCCTCGGCCGGGTCGCCGGCGGCGACCTCGACGCCGACCTCTCGGTGGACGACGGCGGCGAGGTCGGCCAGCTCCAGGCCGGCTTCAACCGCATGGTCGCCGGTCTCCGCGAGCGTGCCGCGCTGCAGGACCTCTTCAGCCGGCACGTCGGTCACGAGGTCGCGGCCCAGGCACTCGAGCGCGGCACCGGTCTCGGCGGCGAGTCCCGGCGAGCGAGCGTGATCTTCACCGATCTGATCGGCTCCACCGCGATGGCCGAGGTGCTCCCTCCGGGCGAGGTCGTCGCCACGCTCAATGCGTTCTTCCAGGCCGTGCAGGACACGGTCTCGGCCCAGGGCGGCTGGGTCAACAAGTTCGAGGGCGACGGCGCCCTCTGCGTGTTCGGCGTCCCCGGGTTCCAGCCCGATCACGAGGCCCGTGCGCTCCGGGCCGCTCGCGCCCTCCGGGTGCGGCTCGCCGAACTGGCGACCGAGCATCCGGGCCTCGATGCCGGCATCGGCGTCTCGTCGGGCACCGTCGTCGCCGGCAACGTCGGCACCGAGGAGCGCTACGAGTACACGGTGATCGGTCGGGCGGTGAACGAGGCGGCTCGCCTCACCGACCTCGCCAAGCAGCGCCCCGGGCGTCTGCTGGCATCGGAGGGCGCCGTGCGCGCCGCCGGCGTCGAACGCACCCAGTGGGTCGACCGCGGCACGGTCGGGCTACGCGGCCAGCAGACGCCGACGGTGCTGTTCGAGCCCACCAGCACCGCCCAC
>JBPEXA010000457.1:0-2913 GCA_052032135.1 Thermoanaerobaculia bacterium
CGAAGGTGACCGAGGGCGAGTTCGGCGGCATCACCCAGCACATCGGCGCCTACGAGGTGCCGTTCAAGGACTCCAAGATCGTCTTTCTCGACACCCCCGGCCACGAGGCGTTCACCCGCATGCGGGCGCGCGGCGCCGCGGTCACCGACATCGTGGTGCTGGTGGTCGCCGCCGACGACGGGGTGATGCCGCAGACGATCGAAGCGATCGATCACGCGCGAGCGGCGACCGCGCCGATCATCGTCGCGATCAACAAGATCGACAAGAACAACGCCAACCCCGACCGCGTCAAGAAGGAGCTGTCCGAGCAGGAGCTGCTGGTCGAGGACTGGGGCGGCGAGACGGTCGCCGTGCCGATGTCGGCGCTCAACAACGAGGGGGTCGAGGACCTGCTCGAGATGATCGCCCTCACCACCGAGATCCTCGAGCTGAAGGCGAATCCGACGATCGCGGCGCAGGGGGTGATCGTCGAGGCGCGCAAGGAGCAGGGGCGCGGCATCGTCGCCACCGTGCTGGTGCAGAACGGCAGCCTGTCGATCGGCGACGTCTTCGTCGCCGGCTCGACGTGGGGGAAGGTGCGGTCGATGATCACCGACGTCGGCGAGCGGGTGACCGAGGTCGGCCCATCGACGCCGATCGAGGTGATGGGCTTCAACGACCTTCCCGCGGCCGGCGATCCGTTCCAGGTCGTCGCCAAGGAGGCGGAGGCGCGCAGCATCGCCGAGTTCCGCCAGGAGGAGGAGCGCACCACCGCCCTCGGCCAGAGCCTCGGCAAGGTGTCGCTCGAGCAGCTGTTCGACCGCATCCAGGAGGGAGAGCTCAAGGAGCTGCCGGTGGTGCTCAAAGCGGACGTCCAGGGCTCCCTCGAGGTGCTCAAGGACACCCTGGCGAAGCTCCCCTCCGATCAGGTCAAGGTGCAGGTGATCCGCGGCGGCATCGGCGCGATCACCACCGACGACGTGCTGCTCGCTTCGGCGTCGCAGGCGATCGTCGTCGGCTTCAACGTGCGCCCGGAGCGCAACGCCACCGAGCTCGCCGACAAGGAGGAGATCGACATTCGCCTCCACACCGTCATCTACGAGCTGGCGGACGAGCTGACCAAGGCGATGGCCGGCCTGCTCGAGCCGACCTACCGCGAGGTGAGCCGGGGCCGCGCCGAGGTGCGCGAAGTGTTCAAGGTGCCGAAGATCGGCCGCATCGCCGGTTGTCACGTCGTCGAGGGGGTCGTCCCCCGCTCGGCGATGGCGCGACTGCTGCGCGACAACGTCGTCGTCTACGACGGCAAGATCGCGTCGCTGAAGCGGTTCAAGGACGACGCCAGCGAGGTGCGCAGCGGGTTCGACTGCGGCATCGGGCTCGAGGGATTCCAGGACGTCAAGCCGGGCGACGTGATCGAAGCCTACGTGCAGGAAGAAGTCGCCCCCACCCTGTAGTCCCCCGACTCCCCCCGTTCCACCATGGTCGCGACCGTCGTCGCCGTCGAGCTGCACCTGCCGGGGGTCCGCAGCCTGAAGCAGAAGCGCCGCATCGTGAAGAGCCTCAAGGACCGCATCCGCCATCGCTTCCAGGTCTCGGTCGCCGAGACCGGGCACCTCGACCTCCATCAGCGTGCCGAGCTCGGCATCGCCGCGGTGGCGGGGTCGGGAGGGCCGCTCGCCGAGCGGTTCGACGCCATCCGGCGCACGATCGAGAGCCGCCACGACCTCGTCGTCACCCGTTGGGACGAGGTCCCCGTCGAGGTCGGCCCGTGAGCCGGAGGGCGCATCGGGTGGAGGACCTCCTGCGCACCGAGCTCTCGGAGCTGCTGCTGAGGAGCGCTCGCGACCCGCGATTCGCCGACGTCCGCATCGCGCAGGTCGACGTGTCGCCCGACCTCGGCCACGCCCTCGTACGGGTGTCGGTCCTCGCCGACGAGAGCCGCCGCGCGGAGATCGAGGCGGCGCTGCAACGCGCTGCCGGCTACTTCCGCAACCGGCTCGCCCAACGCCTGCGCCACATGCGCCGGGTGCCCGACCTGCGCTTCCGCATCGACCGTGGGGCCGAGCACAGCCAACGGATCACCGACCTGCTGGAGAATCTGTGATGAACCACGTACCGCCCCCCGACGGCCTGCTGCAAGCGCTCCGCAACGGACAGCGCTTCGTGCTCACCGGGCACCGACGCCCCGACGGCGACTCGCTGGGGTCGGCGCTCGGCCTCGCCCGCATCCTGCGCCAGCTCGGCAAGGGGGCGCTGATCTGGAACCGTGACGAGATGCCGCCCGCCTACCGCTTCCTGCCGGGCAGCGACCGGGTCCACGTCGGCGAGACGCCCCCCGACGGCTTCCCGGACGGCTTCGACTACGCGATCTGCTGCGAGTGCCCGACGCTCGACCGCACCGGCCTCGCCGACAGTCTGTCGGCGGTGCCGATCCTCAACCTCGACCATCATCTCGGCAACGAGCTCTACGGCGAGGCGAACTGGGTCGACAGCAGCGCCCCCGCCCTCGGCGAGATGATCGTCCGGCTGGCGGCCGCGCTCGGGGTCGAGATCGACGACGTCACCGCCACCGCCCTCTACACCGCGGTGATGACCGACACCGGCGGCTTCCGTTTCGCCAACGCCACCGCGGAGGCGTTCGAGGCGGCCGCCGCCCTGGTGCGCGAGGGAGCGAAGCCGGAGCAGGTCTCTCAGCACATCTTCGAGAGCCAGTCGGAGGCGACGCTGCGGCTGCTGGGAGCGATGCTCAACTCGCTGGAGCTGCACCACGGCGGCCGGATCGCCTCCGTGCGCCTCACGGAAGAGATGTTCGAAGCGGCGCGGGCGACCGCCGCCGACGCCGAGGACCTCGTCGACTATCCGCGATCGATCGCCGGCGTCGACGCCGTCGTGCTGCTGCGCCAGCAGGGGCCGGGCGCGTTCAAGGGGTCGCTG
>JBPEXA010000458.1:0-9024 GCA_052032135.1 Thermoanaerobaculia bacterium
CGCCGCCACCGTCCGCACGCTGCAGGCGGTCGACGGGCAGGTCGACCTGCACCACGTGGTCAGCGACCGTCTGCGAACCTACCGTGCCTTCGAACGCCTCCGCCGGCCGGTCATCGTCCGCCTGCTGACCCCACCCCTCGAGGGCGACGCCGACCGCCCGTCGACCCGCCGCCTCGGGGCGGTCGTGGTGTCGAGCGAGGTCGACGCGGCGCGCCTCCGATCTTGGGGGGTCGAGCGACCGACCGTCATCCCGCCACCGATCGAGCTCGAGCGCTTCCGCGCCGTCGCTCCTCCCCCCGACGAGGGTCCGTTCACGCTGCTGATGGGGTCGGCACCGTGGACGCGCCGCCAGTTCGCGAGCAAGGGGATCGATGCGCTGATCGAGGTCGTGGAGCGGACGGCCGATCTCCACCTCGTCTTGCTGTGGCGCGGCGCTCAGGAAGCTGCGATCGACCGCCGGCTGCGACGTTCCGCTGCCGCCGATCGCATCGACTGCCTGCGGCGCCGCGTGAAGGTCGAAACGGTGCTGGCGCGCTGTCACGCCGCGGTACTGCCGGTCGCCAACGACCGGGTGGTGCGGGCCTACCCTCACTCGCTGCTCGAAGCGCTGGCCGCGGGGCGACCGGTCCTCACCACCCGCCACCTCCGGTTGTCGGAGATGGTCGCCGACAGCGGGTGCGGCGTGGTCGCCGAGCGCGCCGGGCGTCGCGAGCTCCGGCGGGCGATCGAGAGCCTGCGCACGGACTACGCCACCTTCGCCGCGGCGGCGCGGCGCCTCGACCTCGACCGCTTCGACGCCGGTCGCGTCGGCACCGCCTACGGCGACCTCTACGCGTCGCTGCTCGACGGCGGAGCGGTCAGCCGGTGAGACGCCCGAGCGCCTTGACGAGACCGGCCCGCAACGTCGCCTCCGAGAAGTAGGTCTCCATGTGGCGCTGCCCCTCGATCGACAGCCGCTGCCAGAGATCGATGTTGGAGTGGACCTGGAGGATGGCGTCGGCGAAGTCGCTGGCGGACTCCGCCAGCGCGACGTGGACGGCGGGCATCAGCCCCATCCCCTCGGCCGCGATCGGCGTCGCGACGCACGGCAGCCCGAGCGCGAGGCTGTGGTGAACCTTCCCCTTGAGGCCGGAGCCGAAGCGCAGCGGCGCGATCGACATCTTCGCCCGTTGGAAGAACGACGACACGTCGAGCACGTGACCGTGGAACACGACGTCCGCCGCGGCGTGCCGCGTCAGCTGCTCCGGCGGATCCTCGCCGATCACCTGCAGCTGGAAGTGCGGCACCAGCCGTCGCACCTTCGGCATCACCTCGGTGAGGAACCACTCGAGGCCGTCGACATTCGGCAGGTGCCGGAACCCTCCGATGAAGAGCGCTCCCGATCGCCGTTCGAAGCCCATCTCCGGCTTGACGATCGGATACCAGGTGGGCACGACGGAGATCGACGCGTTCGGTCGCAGGTGCCGTAGGTAGTCGCGCTCGACCCGCGAGGTCACCAGCGTGGCGTCGACCTGATCGATCACCTCGAGCTCCCGGCGGCGGGTCTGCTCGGCCGCCCGCCGCAGCTTGGCGCTGCCGAGCAGGTCGGCGTGCCGCTGGTCGCGCACCGACTTGAGGTCGACGGTGTCGAAGACGATGGTCGTCTGCGGAAAGCGGCGGCGCACGATCGGCACCAGCCGGTGAGCGACGTCGACGCGGCTGAGCAGGATCACGTCGAAGCCGGTCTCGTGATGGCGCAGGTAGCGATCGAGGTGGTCGACGAACGGCCTGCGCAGCACCTCGATGCCGACCGCCTCGAGTCGCCGTCGGTCGGCCTCGCTGTCGAGCAGGTCGTAGGGGGCGACCGTCGGACGCCATCCGAAGCCGATGAGCTCTTCGAGGATGCGGACCAGCCGCAGAGAGCCGGCGTCGCGGTCGGGGGTCGGCATCCGATGGTCGACGACGAGGCAGCGGCGGTCGATCCCCCGATCCTTGGCGACGTCGACCGGCGTCGACCGCGGGGGCTGGCTCTCGAGCTCCCGCCCCCACCGCTCGATGAAGCGAGCGCGGTTGAGCTCCTGATGCTGCTTCATGCCGTGGCGAGGGTCGGTGCCGGCGGTCCCCCCCTCTTCGTGGTAGACCCTCGCGCTCGACTCGTACTGGACCGTGAGCCCTCTCTTGCGCACCGCGAAGGCGAGATCGACGTCCTCGTAGTAGCCCGGCGCGTAGGTGCGGTCGAAGCCGCCGAGCTCCTCGAACAGCTCCCTCGCGACGAGCAGGCAAGCCCCCGAGCAATAGTCGACTTCGCGCGAATAGGAGACCTCGGGAGCGTCCGGGTGCGATCCCCGCCCGTAGTTGGTCGCGGTGCCGTCGCGCCAGATGATGCCGCCCGCCTCCTGCACCGATCCGTCGATGGCGATCAGCTGGGCTCCGACGAGGCCGACCTGCGCGTCGTGGGCGCGGCGCCAGAGCGCGTCGAGCCAGCCGTCGGTCACCAGGGTGTCGTTGTTGAGGAACAGCAGATAGTGACCGCTCGCCGCCTCGGCCCCCCGGTTGGCGGCATCGACGAACCCCTTCTGATCGAGGTTGCGCCGCATCTGCAGCCCCTGGATGCGACCGAGGGGCTCGGTCAGGGGCGGGTCGGAGCCGTCGTCGACGACGATCACCTCGTACGGCACCGACCCTCGGGCGGCGGCGATCGACTCCAGGCAGCGGAGCGTCATGTCGAGCTCGCCGTGGGCGGGGACGATGATCGACACCGACGGCTCGGAGACCTCCTGGAAGATCGCCTCCGGGAAGCCGCCGCTGAGCACGTCCTCCAGCGCCAGCTTGGGCGGCGGCGGTGCCGCCTCGAGCTCTTCGGCGCCCGCCGTGCGCTTTCCGCGCCAGCGATCGCGGAGGTCCGTCAGCCAACGCATCGGCGCTGCACTCTAGCAGTGGACGGTGGCGGCCGCTGCGACCATCGACTACGATCCCGCTCGAGACCGGCCAGCGACCGACCGCTCGAGATGCGCGACTTCCTCCTCATTCTCGGCATGCACCGCAGCGGTACCTCCGCGGTGGCGGGCGCCTGTGCGCTCGCCGGTGCCCGGCTGGGAGACGACCTGATCGCTCCGCAGGACGACAACGCGCGGGGCTATTTCGAGAGCGCCACCGTCCTCGAGCTCCATCGACGCCACCTCCACGAGGTCGGCAGCAGCTGGGACGACATCGTCCCCGGCCGCGCGACCACGATGACGCCCGCCCTGCGGGACGGCATCGGAGCGTTCGTCGCGGCCGCCGGCGATCACCCCCTGCCGGCGGTGAAGGATCCCCGCCTCTGCCGGCTCCTCCCCCACTGGCTCGCGGAGCTCGACCGACTCGGGAGGCGACCCTGTCTCCTCTACGTCCTCCGGCGGCCGGCCGAGGTGGCGGCGTCGCTCGCCCGCCGCGACGGCTTCTCCGCCGAGAAGGCCGGTCTGCTGTGGGCCGATCATCTCGTCGAGGCGGAGCGGGCAGGGCGGGGTCGCCGCCGCACCTTCGTCCGCTACCGCGAGCTGCTCGACGACCCGGTCCGGACGCTGGATTCCGCCGGCGCCTCTCTCGGCATCGAATGGCCTCG
This sequence comes from Thermoanaerobaculia bacterium, assembly GCA_052032135.1. Classification (GTDB taxonomy): domain Bacteria; phylum Acidobacteriota; class Thermoanaerobaculia; order Multivoradales; family JAHEKO01; genus CALZKB01. The sequence goes on from JBPEXA010000458.1 coordinate 3,581, forward strand.
TCCGCCGGCGTCGGTCGCCGATCGCTTGCGGGAGTTCGTCGACCCCGGCCTGCGCCACTGGAAGGACGAGCCGGCGGGGCTCGACTGGGGACGGGCCGCCGAGCCGATCGAGATCCTGCGACCCGCGCTCGACGCGGCGGCCGCGACCGGCGACCCCGACCCGGTTCGTTTCGACGCCGCTCGCGGCACCCTCGCCGAGAGCTTCTCGGACGTCGACCCGCTGGTGGTTTCGCACGTGCTCGAGGTCGGCCGGCGCGAGATGGTTGCCGACGGATGGCTCACTCGCCAGCAGCTGTCGCAGGAGATCGCGCGGACCGCCGCACCGTTGGCGCAGCGGGTCGAGGACGTCGCCGACCGTCTGGAGGCGGCCACGCGGCGCGTCGAAGAGGTGGCGCAGCGCGTCGAAGCGCTCGCCGACGACGTCGCAGGGGCGGCGCGGACCGCCGGCGCGGTCGGCGAGGAGCTCGACCGCTTCGCTCACGAGGCGGCGCGGCGCAACGCCAGCGTCGACGAGGGGTTGGCCCACCTCGCAAAGGAGCATCGCGATGGAGAGGCGGTCGCCGAGCGGCTGGCGGCGCGGCTCGAGCGGCTGGAGCGCCCGTGGTGGCGCCGACTGGCCGGGTTGCTGAAGCGCTCCGGCTGAGACTCCCCGGCTGAGACTGGAGTGCCGCCTGGAAGTCCGCGGCCGATCCTGCGACAATGCGCGGCCGTACCGTCAACCCAGGAGCCGCGCCCGTGAACCTCCCGACATCCCCGAGCCCGATTTCCGCCGCCCTCGCTGCCGCTCTGCTCTGGTGGGGGTGCGCCGCGGCGCCGATGCCCGCCCCTCCGGCGCCGCCCGATCCACCGGCCGCGGCGCCCGAAACGACCGAGCCGGAGACCTACTCGAACACGCTCCGTTGGTCGACGGCCAGCGAGGTCGACAACTTCGGCTTCGACGTCTATCGCGGCGAGAGCGAGGAGGGACCGTTCGAGCGCCTGACCGAGTCGCCGATCGAAGGTGCCGGCACCTCGGATCTCACCAATCGCTACAGCTGGATCGACGACACCATCGATCCGTACAAGACCTACTTCTACTACGTCGAGAGCATTTCGCTGCAGGGGGTGCGGGAGCAGTTCACGCCGATCATTCGCGCCAAGCCGAAGCTGCCGGACGAGGACGCAGTCGAGGGCGAAGACGGCGAGGAGGGCGGCTCCTAGCCGGACCCCGCGGCGCGTCGCGAACGCCGGTCGGCCCGATGGCGGAACCGCCGCCTCAGCCGCCGAAAGCGAGCGCGAGCAGTGCCGCCGCGATCAGCGCGGCGGCGACAACGCGGACCCGGTGAGGGCCGGCCGAACCCGCCTGCAGGCCGCGCAGCGCGTCGGCACCGTGGGCGGCGAAGAAGGCGAAGGCCGGCAGCAGCTGGATGCGGTAGCGCGTCTTGACGTGCAGCAGCAGGAAGAGTCCGAGCTGGATCCCGACGAAGGCGAGCACCGCGATGCCGATCGGACGCCGGCGGTAGGGAAAGACGGCCGCTCCCCACGCCGCGCCCGCCAGCAGCACCGCCCACCCTCCCCACGACACCCCGCGCAGCCAGCGCGCGACCACCGGCGGGGTCCGCTGGTAGCCCTCGCCGGCCGGCAGCGGGCCGCCCGGCAGCTGAGCGGTCAGAAAGCCGTCCTTGTCGAAAAGGCGGAAGTACTGGCGCCCGAGCTGCCGCTCGAGCGTCGCCGCCCACCCCTGCTCGGCGATGCGCTGCTCCACCTTGGCGGCGAGGATCTCGCTGCGGGCGGCATGGGAGCGCGCGCTCCGCTCGTAGCGTCGGTACTCCTCGGCGACGATCGAATCGACAAACTCGCGGCGGGAGACGTCGTTGACGCCCACCCACAGGTTGAACCACCCGCTCCTCGCCACCCCCGACCCCTCCCCCGCCAGCAGGTTGGGCAGCAGTCCGAGCGCGGCCGCGAGCACGAAACCGGCCACCGGGAGCAGTCGTCGTCCGCGCGGCGATCGCCAGGCGAGGGCGACGGCGAGCAGCGGCAGTAGCGCCACCATCAGCGCCTTGGTCTGGAGGGCGAGGGCGGCCAGCAGGCCGGCCCCCAACGCCGCTCGCGGGCGGGTCGCCGCGCGATCGAGCAGCGCGACCGAGCCGAGCAGCAGCGCCAGGTGCAGGATCTCGGGCCAGAGGTAGTGGGCGAACGCCGCCAGCGGGGGATAGGTCAGCAGGATCCAGAGGGCGATCGTGCCGGCACGCTCGCTGCCCGTCCATCGCGCCGTCAACCGCGCTCCCAGCCCGGCGGCGAGCGCCCACAACGCGATCTGCGTCGCCTGCACCAGCCACAGAGAGCCCCCCGCCACGGCCAGCAGCGGCGCCAGGAACCACGGGTAGAGCGGCGGCCAGAGGGGGTCGAGGGCAGGGGCCCCGGTCGCCAGGATCGACTCCGCCGCCCGCAGGTAGAGCTTCTCGTCGCCGACCAGCCCCTTGCGGGCGGGCAGGTAATAGAGAGCGAGCAGCGCCGCCTGGAGGAGGATTCCCAGCACCCACGGCCAGCGCCGCTCGGCGCCGGGCGACCGCGGACGACGGGAGCCTCCGCTCATCCGCCGCCCCTCACTGCAGGTATCCCAGGGCTCGCAGGCGCTCGATCTGCTCGTCGCTCAGGGGCTGGCGGGGGGCGCGCCGCTGGGCCTGCTGCGCCGCGCTCTCCAACAGCGCCCGCAGCTCGGAGGTGAGCACCCGCCGCCGGTCCGACAGGTCGACCCGCTCCTGCGGCGCGACGCCGAGGTCGAACAGCTCGAGCATCTCGACAAGGGGACCCTCCGCCAGCGCCGCCACGCAGTCGCCGGCACCGCGGAGAGCGGGATGCTCGGCGATCGCCGCATCGGGCGGCGAGCATCCGTCGAGCTCGAGCACGATCCGGTTCGGCCGACCGGTGTCGAGCTCGAGGGTGAGCTCGATCGGAGTGTCGAGCGGCAGCTCGAGGCTTCGATCGACCGCGCCGTCCACCGTCACCACCAGCTCCCGGGGGGCGCCCCACGCCCACAGCCGCAGCTGGACCGCGGCCGCCGGCGACTCGAAGGCGACCGAGGAGCCGATCGCAGTCGGCGCCGTCGTCGGCCGCCAGGTGCGCACCAGCTGGAACAGGCGACCGTCCGCCTGTTGGTAGATCGCTCGCGACGGCACCGCGATCCCCTCCGCCACGGCGTGCCGGACGCCATCGTCGCCGCCGCCGTCGAGCAGCGGCGCGAGGCTGCGGCCGCTCATGGCGTCGGCGCCGTCGAGGCCGGCGAGCTCGAGCAGGGTCGGCGCCAGGTCGACACTCTGCACCAGCTGCTCGACTCGCGCACCGCGACGCTGGCCGAGGCGGCGGAACAGCAGCGGCACGTGGAGGGTCGGCTCGTAGGTCTGTCGGTGAACGAGGCTGCCGTGCTCGAGAAACTCCTCGCCGTGGTCGGAGGTGACGACCACCCAGGTGTCGTGCGAGGCGTCGGCCCACAGCTGCTCGAGGAAGGCGCGCAGCTCGTCATCGACGTAGCGGATGCTCGCGTCGTAGAGCGCCACGAAATACTCGAGAGCTTCCGGCGTCACGGCGAGCAGGCCCTTGCTGGCGTCCGTGAGGTTGGGCCCGGTCGGTGGCCAGCTGTCCGGCGGTTCGCCCGGCCAGGCGAGGTAGTCGGGGAGCGCCATGTACGGGTCGTGGACCTCGTAGGTGTGGACGAAGAGGAAGAACCGTTCGTCGTCGTCGAGCCCGGCGACGAACTCCTTGGCCGCGGCGAAGGTGTCGGCCGCCCCTCCGGGCTTGCGCTTCTTGCGGTCGTCGTAGATCTCGAAGCCACGGGCGAAGCCGTAGTGGCCGGCGACGTAGCCGCCCTCGGTGAACGCCGCGGTCCGGTAGCCGGCGGCGCGGAAGAGCTCCGGGAGGGTGGCGATGTCGTCGGCCAGCACGCGATCGGGAGGGTAGACGCCGTGCTGGAAGGGGTGCAGGCCGGTGAAGATCGACATGTGGGAGGGGAGCGTCCCCGGCAGCTGCACCACGGCGCGCTCGAACAGGGTGCCGCGCGCCGACAGCTCGTCGAAGAACGGGCTGGTGTCGAGTGGGTAGCCGTAGGCTCCCAGGTGGTCCGCCCGCAGGGTGTCGACGGAGATCAGGACGAAGCCGACCGGCCCACGCTCGCGGCGCAGGAGCGACCAGCCGACGACCGCCGCGAGGACCACGATGACGATCGCGCCGGCGACCGAGATCCTCCTCATCGCCGCGAGTCTGTCACGAGCGTCACGCCCTGCGGCCGGTGCTAAGATCCGCGCGCGACGCCGGCTCGACGGCCCGCACCGTCCGCCATCCTTCGAGCCGCAGCGCGCCCCGGAGTTCGCCATGCACCCCTTGCGCCCATCGATCGCCGCCCTTCCGGTCGCCGCGCTGTTGTGCGCCCTGCCGCTGCCGGCGGCCGACGAGGCGCCCTCGCCGCCGTCGGCGTTCCTGCTGTCGATCGTCTCCGACGGCGCCTACCGGGTGACCTTCGAGGAGCTCGCGGCGGCCGGCCTCACCGAGCTGCCCTCCGACCGGATCGGGCTCAGCTCCCGCGGCGAAGCGGTGCCGATCTGGGTGGCGGACGGCGGCGACGGACGCTTCGGGCCCGGCGACGCGATCGAGTTCGTCGGCCACCATCTCGAGGGCGAGGTGTCGACCTTCAACGAGCACTCGCCGTACAACGTCTATCGCCTCACCGTCGACGAACGCCGCCCCGCGCGCCTCGTCGAGGGGCCGCGGCGCGCTCGCGGTGTCGCCGCCCCGCTGCGGGTCTCGAAACACTTCGAGAACGATCTCCTGATGGTGCGCTTCCGTCAGCGGCGCGACGACCCGCCGCAGGAGACCTGGTTCTGGGAGCGGCTGACCTTCCTGCGGGAAGAGCCCTTCTCGACGCGGATCCGTCTCGACGGGCTGGCCGCGGGAGAGACCCACGTCACCGCTCAGCTCCGCGGGTGGTCGCGGGTGCGGAACCCGGACAGCGACCTGCCGGAGCACCACGTCGACGTCGTCGTCAACGGCGAGCAGCTCGGCTCCGGCACCTGGGAGGGTCAGGAGGTCCACACCCTGCGGCTCGGTCCGCTGTCGAGCGAGCTGTTCGCCGAGGAGACGACGCTGCAGCTGGTGGTCCCCCGGCGGTTCGACCCGGGGAGCGAGGACCCGAGGGTCGACCTCAGCCTCCTCAACTGGCTGCGAGTCGACTACCCGCACAGCGGCGTGGTCGGGGACCGGCAGATCGCGCTGCGGCTGCCGGGCGACGGTCGCCGCACGGCCGAGCTACGCGCCGCGGCGGACGCCGGACTGACCGTCTTCGACGACGCCGGTCGCCGCTGGGCGACGAGCGACGAGGGGACCCCCGACGAGCTGACGATCGGCACCGACCAGCCGGATACCGAGCTCGTCGCGGTGCCGGGCGACGCCTTCTTCGAGGTCGCCGAGGT
>JBPEXA010000459.1:0-2284 GCA_052032135.1 Thermoanaerobaculia bacterium
GTAGAGGATTTTCCCCCGCCCAATGGGGGATTCGCCTCATTCCCCCGCTCGCGGCGCACCGCCAGACTTCTCGGCATCAACCGACGTTCCCCGCGAGCCGCCTTCGGCGCGCTCCCCACAACGAAAGGGACCGAGATGAAACCGTATCTTCGCAACCTCACCTGGGGCCTGCTGATGGTGGGCCTCCTGACGCCGGCATGGGCCGCTACGCCCGACGCCGGATCCGTCTCGCTCGCCAACCCGACCGTCACCTGGGACGGCGAGCTGAAGCCGGCGACCGCCTCCGCGACCTGCAACGGTCCGGCGGATCCCGCCTGCGACAACTTCCAGCTCACCGTCCTGGCGCCGAGCGATCCGTTCACCGTCGAGATCCGCTTCGAGGCGGACAGCTCCGACGGACTGCCCGCCGGCGACTGGGACATGCAGGTCTACGACGCCAACGGATCGGTGATCGGCAGCTCCGGCAACTCCCCGGGGCAGGCCGAGGTGGTGGTGCTGAACAGCCCCGCCTCCGGCACCTACACCGTCGCCGGCGCCCCGTTCGCGCCGACCGCGCCGTACGCGGCGAGCGCCACGCTGGCGCTGCAGCCGGGTGGCGGCGGCGGTCCCAACGGCGACGGACCGGTCTACCACAACTACACCGACCCGAGCGGCCGCTCCTACGGTGAGCCGTCGATCGGCATCAACTGGCAGAGCGAGATCGACGACAACGGCGGCACCGCGATGTACATCTCGGGCCTTCGCACGCTCCGCGTCCGCTTCAACGACTGCACCTCCCCGGCGAGCCTCTTCGAAGAGAACGCGTCGGGAGATCAGGACTGGATCGACGTCAGCCCGCTGAGCCACGTCACCAGCCTCGACCCGATCATCTTCACCGACCCGATCACCGGTCGCACCTTCTCGTCCCAGCTCGCCGGCAAGACGTCGCTCATGGAGTCGACCGACGACGACGGCGAGAGCTGGGTGCAGTGCTCCGGCTCGGGGATCAACTCCGGCGTCGACCACCAGACGGTCGGCGGCGGCCCGCTGGCGCCGCCCCTCACCGGCGGCACGCCCCTCTACCCGCACGGCGTCTACTACTGCTCGCAGGACATCGCGGTCGCACAGTGCGGGCTCTCGATCGACGGCTGCCGCACCTTCGGCGCCGCCAACCCGATCTACAACCTGACCGAGTGCGGAGGCCTCCACGGCCACGTCAAGGTCGCTCCCGACGGCACCGCCTACGTCCCCAACAAGTCGTGCGGCGGTGAGCAGGGCGTCGCGATCTCGACCGACAACGGCATCAACTGGTCGGTGTCGCGCATCCCGGGCTCGGTCTCGGGCACCTGGGACCCGTCGGTGGCCATCGCCAGCGACGGCACGGTCTACTTCGGCTTCGGCAACGGCGACGGCCGACCGATGGCGTCGGTCTCGACTGACGGCGGCAGCTCCTGGTCGACTCCGGTGCCGCTCGGCGACAGCTTCGGCATCAGGGACACCTCCTTCCCGTCGGTGATCGCCGGTGACGGCGATCGCGCGGCGATCGCCTTCTTCGGCACCACGACGGCGAACTCGACCGGCGACAACCCGAACCACGCCGCGGCGTGGTACCTCTACGTTTCCACCACCTACGATCGTGGCGCCACCTGGTCCACGGTCAACGTCACGCCCAACGACCCGATCCAGCGCGGCACCATCTGCTCGGGCGGGTTCGGCGGCTGCGACAACGGCACCCGCAACCTGCTCGACTTCATGGACATCCAGGTCGACCGTCGCGGTCGGCCTCTCGTCTCGTACGCCGACGGCTGCGTCGGAGAGTGCGTGACCAACCCGCAGGCCAACACCCTGGCGCGGCTGTCGAAGATCGCCCGCCTCAAGGACGGCAAGGGCCTCTTCGCCGCGTTCGACGAGCCGGCGGGACCGCCCGCCTCGCCGCTGGTGACCGCCTCGACGGTCGGCAACGACGTCGATCTGTCGTGGGAGGAGCCGGCGAGCGGCGGCGACCCGATCACCGGATACAACATCTACCGTGAGACGGCGACGTCCGGCGGCCAGGTGCTGATCGGCCAGACCGCCGCCAACGTGCGGGTGTTCACCGACCTCGGCGGCAACCTCGAGACCGATCCGCTCTACGAGGTCACCGCGGTCAACGCCTTCGGCGAGAGCATGCCGAAGCCGGGCTGCTTCAACGTCGTCGCCCCCGGTGGCAGCGCCATCGACCCGGGCCACGAGTGCTCGGCCGACGGCCTGCTGATCGCGATCGACGCCGCGGGCGACGAGTCGGGCATCGGCGCCGGCACCGCCC
>JBPEXA010000046.1:0-3159 GCA_052032135.1 Thermoanaerobaculia bacterium
CCGCGCGGCACGGCGCCCGGGCTGCGGCTCGAGGACCGCGGCAGTCACCTCTTCCTCTTTCCCGGCGTGCCGCGCGAGCTCGAGGGGATGATCGAGCGCGACCTGGTGCCGTGGCTCGAACGCACCGGGAACGGCCGCCAGCGCCACCGGACGACGCTGCGAGTCGCCTGCCTCGCCGAGTCGGCGGTCGAGGATCTCCTCGAGCCGGTCTACCGGCGGCACGGCGCGATCGGCGTCCTCGCCTCCCCGGGCGACATCCGCATCCGCCTCGAGGCGTCCGACGGCGAGGCGCTGCAGGCGATCGAGGACGACGTGCGGCGGACGCTCGGCGACGCGGTCTACGGCCGCGACGGCGAGCGGCTCGAGGCGGTGGTCGTCGATCTGCTGGTCGCAGCGGGGCGGACGGTCGCGACCGCCGAATCGTGCACCGGCGGCTGGGTCGGCCGCCGTCTGACCGCCGTCCCGGGCAGCAGCGCCACCTTCCTCGGCGGCATCATCGCCTACGCCGACGCGGTCAAGCGCGATCTGCTGGGCGTCGCCGCCGCCGATCTCGAGCGCCACGGCGCGGTGAGCGAAGCGGTGGTCGTCGCCATGGCGCACGGCGCCCGCGAACGGTTCGGCGCCGACTGCGCGGTGGCGGTGAGCGGGATCGCCGGCCCCGGCGGCGGCACCCCCGACAAGCCGGTCGGCACCGTCGAGCTGGCGGTGGCGGGCCCCGGCGACGGCGTCCGCCACTGCCACGTCCGGCTACCGGGGGACCGCGAGGTCGTCCGCCTGCTGGCGACCCAGTGGGCGCTCGATCTGCTGCGCCGCAGGCTGCTCGATCTCGACCCTCCGGCGGCCGACCGCGACCGCCGGTGAGCGGCGACCGTCCGGGGCACCCTCTGATAGCTTGCGGCATGCCGACGCGAGCGACCGCCGGAGCGCCGACCGCGCTCCGCGCTCCCACCGTCGGGGTGGGGGTGCGCCACCTCGCGAGCCCGGGCGGACGCGCCCGATGAGCGGGCGCACCCGATGACGCCGCCGCCGGTCGGCGTGCTGGGGGCGGGCTCGTGGGGGACGGCGCTGGCACTGCACGCCGCCAGCGTCGGACGGGAGGTCGTGCTGTGGGCGCGCCACGCCGCCGTCGCCGACGAGCTCGAGCGGGAGCGACGCAACGACCGCTACCTCCCCGGCGTCGAGCTCGCGCCGTCGATCCGCGCCACCGCCGTTCTCGGCGAGCTCGAGGCGTGCGATCCGGTGCTCGTCGTCGTCCCCTCCCACGGCCTGCGAGAGGTGGTCCGCGCCTTCCTGGCGGCGGTCCCCGCCGTCGACGGCCGCGCGCTGGTGTCGGCCACCAAGGGGATCGAGCTCGACGGCCACGCGCGGATGAGCGAGGTGATCGCCCAGGAGGCGCTCGCCGCCGGCAGGCGGCCGCGGATCGCTTCGCTGTCGGGACCGACCTTCGCCGACGAGCTGGCCCGCGGGGTGCCGAGCGCCGCCGTCATCGCCGCCGCCGACGAGGCCACCGCCGAGGCGCTGTGCGCGACCTTCGCCAGCCCCCGCTTCCGCCTCTACTCGTCGACCGACCTCGTCGGCGTCGAGCTGGGGGGGACGACCAAGAACGTCATCGCCATCGGCGCCGGCATGATCGAGGGGCTCGGGCTGGGCCAGAACACCCGCGCCGCGCTGATCACCCGCGGGCTGCGCGAGATCGTCCGCCTCGGCGAAGCGTGCGGCGGCCGCGCCGAGACCTTCTCCGGCCTCGCCGGGCTCGGCGACCTGGTGCTCACCTGCACCGGCGGCTCGTCGCGCAACCTGCGGGCGGGGATCGCGCTCGGCCGCGGCGAGACCCTCGCCGAGGTGCAGGAGAAGGCGACGATGGTGGCGGAAGGGCTGATCAACACCCGGGCGGTCGCCCGGCTGGCGGCCGACCTCGGCGTCGAGATGCCGATCACCGAACAGATGAAGGCCGTCATCTACGGCGGCAAGGCGCCGATGCGGGCGATCGAGGAGTTGATGACGCGCGACCTCAAGGCGGAGACCGAATGACCCTCGATCACCAGAAGGTGCTGGTGCTCGATTTCGGCAGCCAGTACACCCAGCTGATCGCCCGCCGGGTGCGCGAGAACCGCGTCTACTGCGAGATCCACCCGCCCGACCTCGACGCCGACCGCATCGCGGCGAGCGGCGCGATCGGCGTCATCCTCTCCGGCGGCCCGCAGAGCGTCTACGCCGAAGGGGCGCCGCGCCCCGACGAGCGGCTGTTCTCCCTCGGGGTGCCGGTGCTCGGCATCTGCTACGGCATGCAGGTGATGGCGCACGAGCTCGGCGGGCGGGTGGAGGGATCGCCGCACCGCGAGTACGGGCGTGCGGAGATCGAGCTGGCGGCGAACAGCCCGCTGTTCGAGGGGTGCGAGCGCCGGGAGACGGTGTGGATGAGCCACGGCGACCGCGTCGACGCCCTCCCCGAGGGGTTCACCGCCACGGCGTCGACCGGCAACGCCCCGGTGGTCGCCTGCGAGGACGCCGATCGCCGGCTCTACGGCATCCAGTTCCACCCCGAGGTCTCCCACACGGTGTCGGGCGACCTGATCCTCACCAACTTCCTCTACGGCGTGTGCGGCGCCGCCGGCGACTGGGGGATGGCGTCATTCCTGACCGAGACGGTCGACGATCTGCGCGAGCGGTTCCCCGAGGGCAACGTCCTGTGCGGGATCTCCGGCGGCGTCGACTCCTCGGTCGTCTCGGTGCTGCTGCAGCGCGCCTTCGGCGACCGCGTCAAGCCGGTCTTCGTCGACAACGGCCTGTTGCGCAAGAGCGAGGCGGAACAGGTGCTGCACAGCCTGCGCGACGGCCTCGGGCTGCCGATCCTCGCCGTCGACGCCGCCGACCGCTTCCTCGAGGCGCTGCGCGGCGTCACCGACCCCGAGGAGAAGCGCAAGGTGATCGGGCGGGTGTTCATCGAAGTGTTCGAGGCGGCCGCCGACGACCTCTCCGACGTCCGCTATCTCGCCCAGGGGACGCTTTATCCGGACGTCATCGAGTCGGTGTCGGTCAAGGGGCCGTCGGCGGTGATCAAGACCCACCACAACGTCGGAGGCCTGCCGGAGCGCCTCGGCTTCGAGCTCATCGAGCCGCTGCGGCTGCTGTTCAAGGACGAGGTGCGCCAGCTCGGGC
>JBPEXA010000460.1:0-9172 GCA_052032135.1 Thermoanaerobaculia bacterium
GCAGCTAGGTGTGCCGCCGGTCAGCCGCCGGCCAGCGCCGGCTCCTCCTCGAGGCGGGCGAGCCGCTCCCGGCGGTACTCCTCCGCCTTCTCGGCGAGCCCGCGCTCGACGGCGGTCGACACCTCGACCCCCTGCTCGCGAGCGTAGTCGCGCAGCTGCTGGGTGATCTCCATCGAGCAGAACTTCGGTCCGCACATCGAGCAGAAGTGGGCGACCTTGGCGGAGTCCTGCGGCAGCGTCTCGTCGTGGTAGGCGCGCGCCGTCTCCGGATCGAGCGAGAGGTCGAACTGGTCCTGCCAGCGGAACTCGAAGCGCGCCTTCGACAGTGCGTCGTCGCGGTCCTGCGCACCCGGGTGTCCCTTGGCGACGTCGGCGGCGTGGGCGGCGATCTTGTAGGCGATCAGCCCCTCCTTGACGTCCTGCTTGTCGGGGAGCCCGAGGTGCTCCTTGGGGGTGACGTAGCACAGCATCGCGGTGCCGTACCAGCCGATCATCGCCGCCCCGATGGCGCTGGTGATGTGGTCGTAGCCGGGGGCGATGTCGGTCACCAGCGGCCCGAGGGTGTAGAACGGCGCCTCGTGGCAGACCTCCATCTGGCGGGTGACGTTCTCCTCGATGAGGTGCATCGGCACGTGCCCCGGCCCCTCGATCATCACCTGCACGTCGTGGTGCCAGGCGATCTCCGTCAGCTCGCCGAGGGTCTCGAGCTCGGCGAACTGCGCGGCGTCGTTGGCGTCGGCGATCGATCCCGGCCGCAGCCCGTCGCCGAGGGAGAAGGAGACGTCGTAGCGCCGCATCAGCTCGCAGATCTCCTCGAAGCGGGTGTAGAGGAAGTTCTCCTGGTGGTGGGCGAGGCACCACTTGGCCATGATCGAGCCGCCGCGGGAGACGATGCCGGTCACCCGGTCGGCGGTGAGCGGGATGTAGGGGAGGCGGACCCCGGCGTGGATGGTGAAGTAGTCGACCCCCTGGCGCGCCTGCTCCTCGAGGGTCTCCATGAAGAGGTCGAAGGTGAGCTCCTCGGGGACGCCGCCGACCTTCTCGAGCGCCTGGTAGACCGGCACGGTGCCGATCGGCACCGTCGAGGCGCGCAGGATCGCCTCCCGGGTCTCGTGGATGTTCCTGCCGGTCGACAGGTCCATCACCGTGTCCGCCCCCCAGCGGATCGCCCACTCGAGCTTCTCGACCTCCTCGGCGATCGACGAGGTGGTCGGCGAGTTGCCGATGTTGGCGTTGACCTTCACCCGGAAGTTGCGGCCGATGATCATCGGCTCGAGCTCGGGGTGATGGATGTTGGCGGGGAGGATCGCCCGGCCGCGGGCGATCTCCGAGCGGACGAGCTCCGGCTCGCACCGCTCGCGCTCGGCGACGAACCGCATCTCCTCGGTGATCGTCCCCTGGCGGGCGTAGTGGAGCTGGGTGGGGGTGGCGTCGCCGCGGCGGGCGTCGATCCAGGCTTGGCGCGTCATCGGGGTCTCCTCTCTGCCGGAGGAGGGCGAGAGCCGCGCGGGATCGAAGCGGCCGTTCCGCCCTCCCTCCGCCGGTGCGAACCGGATCAGGTTCCAAGGGTCTTTCTCAGCCCGCGGTCGCGAGCACCCCTGGCGAAACTGCGGGCCAGTCTATCGCCACCCTCCGCTGTCGCGACCTCCGGCCTCGCCGGGGGGCGCGATCGGTCCCGCGACGATGGCGTGCAACCTCGCTGGCCGGGGAGCCGTAGCAACAGCAGGTCATGAAGGTCGGTCTCCCTCTCGCCGCCGTCGCCGCCGTGGCGCTCGCCGTTCCGGCAACGGCGCAGAACCGCGGCGACTGCCGCGGCCAGCAGCCGGAGACGTGGTCGATCGCCGTCGCCGCCGCCGACGAGCCCGGCGAGCGGATGGTGGTCGAGGGTCGGGTCGTCACCCGCGACGGGGCAGCGGTCGCCGGCGCCACCGTCTTCGTCTTCCAGACCGACGCCGCAGGCTACTACTCGCCCGGCGGCATGGACGAGTCGGACGCCCGGCTGTGCGGCCTGATGCTGACCGACGCCGACGGCCGCTACCGCTTCGAGACCGTCCGCCCCGCCCACTACGCGACCGGCGGCCCGCCGGCCCACATCCACTACCGGGTGTGGGGGGATGGCGTCCGCCGCCAGAGCTTCACCCTCAACTTCGAGGGGGATCCGCTGCTCGGGTCGCGGGGGCGCGACGTCGGCGACGCGCCGCCGTGGGCGACGATCCGCCCGATCGAGGTGCTCGCCGACGGCACGCTGCGGGTGGTGCGCGACCTGCGGTTGCGCTAGCTCGGCAGCGCGGCCCACCGGTCCGCTTGCCGCCCATCGGGGCGCCTCGTACACTGCGCCGCATGCGCCGGCGGTCCCCATGACCAGCGGCCGCGACCGGCTGCTGCGCTACGCCTTCATGAAGCTGACGCGCGACTTCGACGCGCGGTTCGAGAACCTGCTGAAGACCGGCCGGGTCGCCAAGTGGTACAGCGAGGTCGGCAACGAGGCGACGACGGTGCCCGCCGGGCTCGCGCTGGCGCCGGGGGACGCGCTGTGCACCCTCCACCGCGACCTCGGCGCCATCCTCGCCGTCTATCTCGACCCCGCCCGCGCCTTCCCCGGCTTCGGCTTCGGCGAGGGGGACGGTCGGCGCCCCGACCCCGAACCGCTGCTCCACCGTCTCGCCTGCCAGCTGCTGGGGCGGGCGCCCGGCTTCTCACAGGGGGTCGAGCGCTCCTTCCACTACGGCTTCTTCGATCGCGACGCCGGCATCCACCACGTCGGCATGATCAGCCATCTCGGCTCGATGATCCCGGTCGCCGCCGGCGCCGCCCTCGCCCGCCGGCTGGCCGGCGACGGCGGGGTGGCGCTCAACTTCATCGGCGACGGCGGCACCTCGACCGGCGACTTCCACGAAGGGCTCAACATGGCGGCGGTGTGGCGGCTGCCGCTGGTGCTGGTGATCGAGAACAACCGCTACGCCTTCTCGACTCCGGTGGCGCAGCAGTACGCCTGTGAGCGGCTCTCCGATCGCGGGGTCGGCTACGGCATCGCGGCGGAGACGGTCGACGGCAACGACCCCGACGCGATGGCGGCGAGCGTCGGGCGGGCGATCGAGCGCGCCCGCGCCGGCGAGGGACCGACCCTGATCGAGGCGATGCTCGGCCGCATGCGGGGGCACAGCGAAGGGGACGATTCGCTCAAGGTGGTGCCCGCCGACGAGCTCGAGCGCTACCTCGCCGCCGACCCGGTGCCCGCCTACGCCGAACGGCTCGAGAGCGAGGGGGTGCTCGATCCGCGCAGCCGCGAGCGGCTCGAGGCGCGGATCGAAACGATGGTCGAAACGGCGATCTCACGGGCGCTCGAGGCCGAGACCCCCGACCCGGCGGTGGCGCACCGGCCGGCGCTCGCCCCCGCGCCGCGCTACCCGGCGGCGCCGGCCGCGGCGGCCGGCGCCGAGGCGGCGGAGATCACCTACGTCGAGGCGATCCACCGCGCCCTCGCGCAGGCGATGGAGCGCGACGAGCGGCTGCTGATCCTCGGCCAGGACATCGGCGTCTTCGAAGGGGCGTTCCGGGTGACGCGCGGCCTCCACGCCCGCTGGCCGGAGCGGGTGCTCGACACCCCGATCGCCGAGAGCGGTACCGTCGGCATCGCCATCGGCGCCGCCCTCGACGGCATCCCGTCGGTCGTCGAGATGCAGTTCGCCGACTTCGTCTCCTGCGGCTTCAACCAGATCGTCAACGTCGCCGCCAAGCTGTTCTACCGCTGGCAGGTGCCGTGCCCGATCGTGATCCGCCTGCCGAGCGGCGGCGGCGTCACCGCCGGCCCCTTCCACTCGCAGAACCCGGAGGGGTGGTTCGCGCACGTCGCCGGCCTCAAGGTGGTCTGTCCCGCCACCGCCGCCGACGCCGCGGCGCTGCTGACGGCGTCGATCGACGACCCCAACCCGGTGATCTTCTGCGAGCACAAGTACCTCTACCGGCGGATCAAGGAGCGGCTGCCGGTGGTGGTCGCGCCGGCCGAGCTCGGGGTGGCGCGGGTGGCGCGCCGCGGCGACGACCTCACGCTGATCGGCTACGGCGCCTCGACCTGGACCTGCCTGGAGGCGGCCGACACCCTCGCCGCCGAGGGGGTCGAGGCGGAGGTGATCGACCTGCGCACCCTGGTGCCGCTCGACGAGGCGGCGATCGTCGACTCGGTGCGGCGCACCGGACGGGCGCTGGTCGCCCACGAGGCGCAGTCGACCGGCGGCTTCGGCGCCGAGGTGGCGGCGCGGCTCGCCGCCGCCGCTTTCGCCTGGCTCGACGCCCCGGTGCGGCGCGTCGCCTACCCCGACCGTCCGGTCCCCTACGCCCGGGCGCTCGAGCAGGAGCTGCTCCCCGGCGCCGAGCGGGTGACGGCGGCGGCCCGCGAGCTGCTCGCCTACTGACCGCGCCGGCACCCCCAGTCGGCGACCGGTTGGCCGCTCGTCGCCCGATCTTGCCGTCCGTCCGCAGGGCGACTCGCTCGGCTCCATCCGAAAGCCGACCTCCCTTCAGTGCCGATCGGCGCGGAAGCCCGCCGTGCGGGCGCTCGAGGCGCGCGCGTGGCCGCCTCGGCGCGACCCGGTATCGGGCCGGGCTACATGCGGTCCGGCAGCGGTACGCCGAGCAGCTCCGCCACCGCCTCGAGGCCGCGGGCGAAGATGCGCACCGCCGCGAGCCGCGTGGTGCGCAGCGCCGCGTCCTCCTCGTGGAGGATCGGGTGGCGGTGATAGACGGCGTTGAACTTCTGGGCGAGGTCGAGGGCGTGGCGGGCGAGCAGCGACAGCTCGAGCGACTCGCCGGCGGCGGCGAGCCGCTCGGGGGTCTGCGCCACGGTGAGCACCAGATCCCACAGGTCGTCGCTCCACAGCTCGGCGGCGAGCTCCGCGAGCTCGTCGCCGGCGACCGAGTCGGCGAGCCCGGCGGCCGCCAGCTTGCGGCGGATGTTGCGCGCCCGCACCATCGAGTACTGCAAGTACGGCCCCGACTCCCCCTCGAAGGCGAGCGCCTCGTCGATGTCGAAGGCGATCGTCCGCGTGGTGGTCGCCCGCGTCATGAAGAAGCGGATCGCAGCGGTCGCGATGTCGCGAGCGAGCGCCTCGAGCTCGTCGGCCGGCAGCTCGCGGTTGCGCCGGGCGATCTCCTCGCGGCTCTTGGCTTGCAGCTGGTCGATCAGGTCGTCCGCCTTGACGCCGATCCCCTTGCGCCCCGACATCTCGAGCGACTCGGCGTCGTCGTCCTCGTCGAGGAACCCGAGCTGGCGGGCGGTGGCGGGGGAGAGGGAGACGAACTCGTAGGCGAAGTGGATCGAGCGCTCGGCCGCCTCGGCGTGGCCGAGCGCCTCGAGACCGGCGCGCACGATCCGCTGCAGGTAGCTCTGGCGACTGTCGATGACGTTGATCACCGTCCCGGCGGCGCCGAAGGCCGGGTGCTCGTCGACGCCGTCGGCGACCGTCTGCCAGACGCCCGCCTCCGACCAGTAGCGGTAGCCGAAGTCGCGGCCCAGCAGCCCGAACTTCCACAGCTGGTAGGCGATGTCCTTGCCGACGTAGGTGACCGTGCCGTCGGAGCGGACGATCACCTTGTCGGGGTCCTCCAGCCCCTGGAAGTCCTCGCTGTCGCCGAGCGGCATCACCCAGCAGCCGGCGTTCTTCCCCTCCTCCTCGAGTCGCACGGCGCCGCTCTCCCGCAGCCGCTCGAAGGCGTCGGCGAAGAAGTCGAGGGCGAGGATGGCGCTCTCGTGAGTCAACAGGTGGTAGTCGATCCCCAGCCGCGCCATCGTCTCGAGGTGGCGGCGGACGATGCGGCGCGCCACCAGG
The DNA here is from genome assembly GCA_052032135.1 of Thermoanaerobaculia bacterium. Classification (GTDB taxonomy): domain Bacteria; phylum Acidobacteriota; class Thermoanaerobaculia; order Multivoradales; family JAHEKO01; genus CALZKB01. The sequence continues at coordinate 5,826 of JBPEXA010000460.1, forward strand.
CGGCCGATCTCGGCGCGCTCCCCGCTGCCCGCCTCCAGCTCGTGGAGGGTGCTGCGCCGTAGCGCCTCGCGCTCCGGGTCCTCGGCGTACCAGCGGCCGACCTCGGCGTAGAGGTCCCAGCAGTCGACGTCGAACGGCTCGGGGATCGCCGCCACCTCGTCGAGCCCGAGGCCGCGCAGGTCGCAGAATCCGACCACCACGTCGGCGACCTGCACCCCCGTGTCGTCGATGTAGTTCTGGATCTCGACCGGGTGGCCGAGGCTCGCCAGCACGCGGGCGAGGACGTCGCCGAGCACCGCGTTGCGCAGATGGCCGATGTGGGCCGCCTTGTTGGGATTGATGTTGGTGTGCTCGACGATCACCTTGTCGGAGCGCGCCGCTGCCGCCGGCACGATCGGCTCGTCGAGCAGGCGGGCGGCGACCCACCGCCGGTCGAGGAAGACGTTGAGATACCCCGCCCCCTCGACGCGGACCTCGGCGACGCCGTCGGGCAGCTCGAGCCCGGCGGCGAGCTCCTCGCCGATGGCGCGCGGGTTGCGCCGCAGCTCCGAGGCGAGATGGAGGCCGGCGGGGAAGGCGAGGTCGCCGAGCTCGCGCCGCGGCGGCACCTCGACCACCGGCTCGTGATCGATGCCGAACGCATCGCGAACCCGATCGGCGACGCGGCGCCGCAGCTCCTCTCGAACGGCCTCCCACACGGCGAGCGGAGTCTACCTCCGCAAGGGGGGTCGCCGGGCATTTTTCGTCGCCCCGTTCGCTTGATAGAATGGACGACCATCTCGGCGTGCTCCTGGGAACCGTGCTCGGCCGAGAGCTAGTCCGCCCATGCGGGCGGGGAGAGTAGGCGCTTATGACTCCGACGACAGAGACCCGACACATCACGATTCGGATGGACTCGGCACAGCTCGAGCTGCTCGAAGGCGACATCACCGAGCTCGAGGTCGACGCCATCGTCAACGCCGCCAACGAAGAGCTCAAGCTCGGCGGCGGGGTGGCCGGCGCCATCCTCAAGAAGGCCGGTTCGTCGATCCAGAACGAGTGCGACCGCATCGGCGGCACGCCGGTCGGGACCGCGGTGCTGACCGGCGCCGGCGAGCTGCCGACCCGCCATGTGATCCACGCCGTCGGCCCCCGGATGGGGGAGGGCGACGAGGATCGCAAGCTCGCGTCCGCGGTGCGCGCCTCGCTGGCGCTCGCCGACCGCCACGGCCTGAAGTCGATCGCGCTGCCGGCGATCTCGACCGGCAGCTTCGGCTTCCCGCTCGACCGTTGCGCCCGCGTCACCCTGACCGAGATCCATCGCTACCTGCAGGGCGGCACCAAGCTCGATCGGGTGGTCGTCTGCCTCTATGGCGACGAGGCGTTCGACACCTTCCGCCAGGAGCTGCGGCGGGGCTTCCGGTAGGCGTCGCGCGGCCCGCGCCGCGGCTCGACGCCGGCTAGGCGCCGTACTTCGCCAGCCGCCCGGCGTGGGCGAGCAGCATCCCCATCAACTCGCTCGAGCGCAGGTCGCCGAGATGACCGCGCACCGCCTGCCGCTCGTCCCAGGCGTCGGTGTCGTCGACGAAGACCGAGCGGCCGTGGAGCAGCAACGGGATCGGGTGCCAGGAGTGCGCGCGCATCGGCACCGGCGTCGAGTGATCGCCGGTGACCGCCAGCACGTCCGGCCGTAGGTCGAGCAGCGCCGGGAGGTGGTGATCGACCGCCTCGAGCGCCGCCACCTTGGCGTCGAGGTCGCCGTCCTCGCCGGCGGCATCGGTCTGCTTGATGTGGAGGAAGCAGTAGTCGAGGTCCGACCAGTGGGGGCGGACGGCCGCCACCACCTCGTCGAGCTGCTTGCCGCACTCGAAGACCTGCATGCCGCAGGCGCTGGCGACCCCGCGGTAGAGCGGATAGCCGGCGAAGGCGCCGCACCGCAGCCGGTAGAGGTCGCCGAGCTGCGGCAGGTCGGGGAGCTTCGAGAAGCCGCGCAGCAGCACCCGGTTGCAGCGCGGCTCGTCGGCGATCTGCCGGTGGATGCGCTCGACCACCGCCGCCACCCGCTCGGCGGTCGCCGCCGCCTCCGGGACCTGGGCGGCGACCGTCAGCGGCGGCTCGCCGGTCGCCTGCGGATCGGTGTCGGCGAGCTCGGCGCGCAGGTCGTCGCCGCGCAGCAGCAGCACGAAGCGGTGACTCTCACCGGGAGCGAGCTCGACGGCGACGCCGTCGACGTCGCCGATCGCCTCGTTGAGGCGCGCGGTCAGCTGCCGGGTGTCGGCGGTCGGGGGTCGTCCGGCGCGGCGGTCGGTCAGCAGGCCGTCGGCGTCGGCGGTCGCGAAATTGCCGCGGGCGGTCAGCACCTCGGGCCCGAACTCGAGCCCGAGCCCCAACGCTTCGAGCACCCCGCGCCCGATGTCGAATCGCGGCTCCGCCGGGTCGTAGCCGAACAGGCCGAGGTGTCCCGGACCCGAGCCGGGGGTCACCCCGGGGAGCACCGGCACCAGGCGGCCGAGAGCGCCGTCGTGGGCCAGCGCATCGAGGTGAGGGGTCGTCGCCGCCTCGAGCGCGGTCCGCGGCTGCTCGGCGGTGCGCAGGTCGCCGACGCCGTCGAGGACCAGCAGGACGATCTTGGTCGTCTCCTCGCGAGCGAGGCGGGAGAGGAGCTCCATCGGGTTCACGGGCGGCCTCCGAACGGTCAGGCGACGAAGTAGGCGCTGACCCGGGCCTGCAGCCGCGCCCGGGAGGCGAAGCCGCTGCCGGCGAGGGCGTAGGCGCTGCGGGTCGCGAAGATCGGCAGCACGATCCAGCCGTCGAACGCGACCCCCGCCTTGTAGGCGGGCACCACCGGCTCGATCTCGGCGAGCTTGCACCAGTGCTCGTCGTCGGTGTCGATCATCCCCCGCAGCTCGACGTAGGCGCTGTCGAGATCGATGGTCCGCTGCTGCGAGGGGTACCAGAGGGAGACCATCAGCCGCACCTCGTCGTAGGCGTGGGTCTCGATGTACGGGTGGTTCTCGACCTGCAGCGGGAGGAAGAAGCTGCCGTCGCTGTCGGTGGCGAAGATCTCCGGCGTCGGGTCGAAGACGACGTGGCGTGGCGGGCTGCTGGGAGTCATCGCCGCTCCCCGCGGGCGAGGTCGAGGGCGCGCTCGATCGAGCGATCACCGTCCAGCAGCAGCGGGGCGGGCATGCCGAACGCCGAGGCGCCAGCGGCGCGGTAGTCGGCGATCTCCTCGACGCCGAAGCCGCCGGCGGCGAGCATGTCGATGTCCCCGAGCGGGCCGCGCACGGTCTCGAGGTAGCGCGTCCCGCCGACCGCCGGCAGTGGGTAGACCTTGACGAGGTCGGCGCCGACGCGGGACGCCTCGA
>JBPEXA010000461.1:0-3083 GCA_052032135.1 Thermoanaerobaculia bacterium
CGCCGCGGAGATCGCCCTGCGCCACGATCTGACGGTCGTGCCGGCCTTCCTGGTGCGCCGCGACGACGGCCACCACCGCGCCGTATTCCACGCCCCCCTCGAGCTGCCGGAGGGGATCGAGGACGCGACCGCGCTGATGACGCGGGTCACGGAGGAGCAGATCCGCCGCCACCCCGACCAGTGGGTCTGGTGGCACCGCCGCTGGCGACGGCGACCGGTCGAGTCGCTCTAGCTATTCCTCGAGCTCGTCGGGGCGCTTCCGCGCCACCAGGAAGGCGGCGCCGACGCCGAGCAGGTAGAGGGCGATGGTCGGCACCGCGAAGATGCACAGGTTGACGACGTCGGGGGTGGGGGTGATGAAGGCGGCGAGGACGAAGATCAGCAGCACCGCCCAGCGGAAGTTGCGGAGCAGGAACTGCGGGGTGACGATGCCGATGCCGGCGAGCAGGAAGATCAGCACCGGCAGCTCGAACATGACGCCGAGACCGAGGATGATGTACATCAGGAAGCGGTAGTAGCGGTCGGCGGTGATCACCGCCTCGAACTGGGAGCCCATGCCGATCAGGAAGTCGATGGCGAACGGGAACGCGACCTGGTAGGCGAAGACGCCGCCGGCGACGAAGAAGAACGAGGTGGCGGCGATGAAGGGGAACGCCCAGCGGCGCTCCTTTGCGTAGAGGCCGGGGGTGACGAACTTCCACACCTGGTAGAAGACGAACGGCGAGGCGACGAAGAGGGCGACGAGCGCCGACATCTTGAAGTAGAGGACGAACGCGTCGCTGACCCCGAGGAAGGCGAGCCGCTGGCCCTCGGGCAGCACCGCGTAGATCGGCTCGGCGAAGAAGGCGGCGATCTGCTCGCGGAAGAGCCAGCAGACCGGGAAGGCGATCGCCGGCGCGATCAGCGCCCGGACGATCCGCTTGCGCAGCTCGTCGAGGTGCTGGAGGAGCGTCATCCGCTCCAGCTCTTCACGCTCGGCGGCGGGATCGCGCCGCGGCTGGGGCTCGCCCATCAGCGGCTACTCCCCGCCGGCGGCGCCGCTGCCGGCGGGCGGCGCATCGCCCTCCTTCTCGCGCTGCGGTTCCATCTCCACCGGCGCCTCGCCATCCGCCGCAGGCGTCTCGACCCCGGGCGTGGGGGTGACCGGGCGCGGCTTCGGCCGCTCGTCGTCGTCGATCTCCATCTCCACCGTCCGCTTGAGGTCGCTGGTCGCTCGGCGGAACTCCCGCAGCCCCTTGCCGAGGGTGCGGCCGACCTGGGGGAGCCGCTTCGGCCCGAACACCAGCAGCGCCAGGACCATGATGAAGAGAATCTCCGGAAGACCGAGTGAGCCGATCATCGACCGGATGATCGGCCCCCCCGGGAGGGATGTCAAGAAACCGTAGCCGCGAAGGCCCTTTACGGACGGGAAGAAGGCCGCAAAGAGCCCTGTTCTCTGCTGATAAGCTGACCATGATGAGACCCTCCTGGCGCATCGCCGCCGTCTTCGCCTTCGTCACCGCCCTGCTCGCCGGGGGCCTGTTCGGCAGCCGGGTGCTGGCGATCACCGACGACGCGCGCGACGTGCTCCGCGTCTACACCGAGCTGGTGGCGGCGGTCCACGACGCCTACCCTGTCGAGCGCAGCTACGAGGAGCTGGTCAACGCGTCGATCGAAGGGGTGGTGCGCACCCTCGACCCGCACACCAGCTTCTTCAGCACCGCGGCGTTCGAGGAGATGCGCAACCGCCAGCAGAGCTCGTTCTCCGGGCTCGGCATCCTGGTCGGCATGCGCAACGGCCGGCTGACGGTGATCACGCCGATCGAGGGGACGCCGGCGTCGCGGCTCGGCATCCGCGCCGGCGACGTCATCGCCACCATCGAGGGCGAGTCGACCGAGGGGATGAGCGTCGACGACGCGGTCCGCAAGCTCAAGGGGCCGAAGGGGACCAAGGTCAACATCGAGATCGTCCGTTACAGCCTGCCGGACCCGCTGCCGCTCGAGATCACCCGTGCGGAGATCCCGCAGAACACCGTCCGCTACGCCTACATGATCGAGCCGGGGACCGGCTACATCGCGATCTCCGACTTCAACCGCGGCACCGGCCGCGAGGTGCGCGACGCGATCGCCGATCTCAAGCAACAGGGGATGGAGCGGCTGCTGGTCGATCTGCGCAACAACGGCGGTGGGCTGCTCGACCAGGCGGTGGTGGTCGCCGACCAGTTCGTGCCCGGCAACGGCAAGATCGTCGAGACCCGGGGCCGCACCCGCGACTCCTTCCAGGAGTACTCGGCGAGCGACCAATATGCCGAGATCGACATCCCGGTCATCACCCTCGTGAGCGACGGCACCGCGTCGGCGGCGGAGATCCTCGCCGGCGCCATCCAGGATCACGACATCGGGCTGATCGTCGGCACCCCGACCTGGGGGAAGGGGCTGGTGCAGACCGTCTACTCGCTCTCCTACGGCAACGGGCTCGCGGTGACGACGGCCAAGTACTACACGCCGTCGGGCCGCCTGATCCAGCGCGACTACACGTCGTGGTTCGACTACGCCTCCTACCGCAGCTCGAGCGACGAGACGCGCGCAGCGACCGCCGAGAGCGACGGCGAGCGGCAGATCTTCTTCACCGATCTCGGCCGCGAGGTCTACGGTGAGGGGGGCATCGAACCCGACGTCCTCATCGAGCCGGAGACCCTCGCGCCGTTCATCCAGCAGCTGCTGTCGCGCAACGCCTTCTTCGACTACGCCGTCGAGATCACCGCCGACCAGCAGATCCGCGACCGCGACTGGAGGCCGCCGCCCGAGCTGTTGGACGCCTTCGGGGAGTGGGCGGTCGAGCGCGAGCTGGCGACCGCCGAGGAGATCGCCGACGGCTTCGCCGAGCCGTCCAACCGCGAGGCCGCCTCGCGCTACATCGTCGCCGAGGTGCTGAACGCCGCCTTCGGCATCGAGGCGCGCTACCAGGTGCTCGCCGAGGGTGATTCGCAGATCCAGCGGGCGCTCGAGCTGTTCGACGACGCCGCCGAGCTGCTCGCCCGGCGCCAGGAGCTCGACGGCGACGTCCCCGCCGCCGCCGGGCTCGGCCTCAACTAGCCGAGCGG
>JBPEXA010000462.1:0-2174 GCA_052032135.1 Thermoanaerobaculia bacterium
CGACCTCGGGGCCCGCTTCGACGACGACGCCCGCCAGCTCGTGCCCCATCACCGTGCCGGCGTCGAGGCCGCGCTCGCGGCCGTGGTAGACGTGCAGATCGGAGCCGCAGACGCCGGCGGCCCTCACCTCGATCAGCACCTCGTCGCCCCCCTGCAGGGTCGGCGCCGGCACCTCTTCGACGCTGAGTCGCTCGACGCCCTGGAAGGTGAGCGCGCGCACGATTCAGCCGAGGAAGGGCAACAGCTGCTCGTCGAGATAGCGGTCGAAGGCGGCCTGATCGACGACGAACGGAGGTCGCCGCAGCTCCCTCGTGCAGCCGACGTCCACTCCCTGCGGCGATCCGCGGTCGAGGAAGTCGGCCCACAGCCGGTGGATGCACACCCAGCTGTCGGCGAGCTCGAACGGCCCGTGCTGCCCGTCGTCGAGAACGACGTGCAGGCTGTTGGGGAAGAGGGTCGCGGCGTCCTCGGCGTACTCCGGCGGCGTGATCGGGTCGAGCGCACCGGAGACGAAGAGGGCGGGGACGTCGAGGACCGCCGGCTCGGCGACCGCCAGCGGCGGCTGCCGCCGGTGGGGCCAGTGAGCGCAGCCCTGGAGCTGCTGCTCGAGGCGGTAGGTGCCCACCAGGGTGGCGGCGCCGCGCTCGAGCGCCGCCCGGGGATCGAAGTGCATCCCCTCCGAGCACTGGACGGTGAGCGTGACGCCGGCGGCGAGCGAGCTGCGGAAGGTGCGCTCGATCACCACCGCGAGGGTGACCAGCGGCCGCCAATCGTCGTCGGCGAGGACGCTGTGAGCCGCCCACGGCAGCGCCTGCGAGCTGGTGGCGAAGTAGAGCAGCAGTCGCAGCTGCTCGGTCAACCAGTCGCGGCGCACCGGCACCGTCAGCGTCGCCGACGGATCTGCCGGATCGGTGATCGTCACCTCGCGAGGGGCAGCCTCGAGGCGGGAGAGGATCTCCCCCAGGTCGGCGCGCAGGTCGCGACTCAGCGCCCGGCAGGAGGCGTCCGCCGCGCAGCGCGCGGAGAGACGATCGATCGTGCGGTCGGTCCACACGCCGCGCTCGGCGAGATTGGGCCGCAGCGGCGAGACGGTAGCGATCCCGAACAGACTGCGGGTGCTCGCCGGATGGCGTTGCGCGAACGCCATCATCGACTGCGTTCCGTAGGAGCCGCCGCGGATGTTGATCGGGCCGTAGCCGAGCTCGCTGCGAACCTGCTCGATGTCGTCGACGAAGTGAGTGGTGGTGTAGAGCCGCAGATCGGCGCGCTCGGCGAGCTCGGCGGCGCAGCGCTCGACCTCGGCGGCCGGGTACATCTCGGCGAGCTGCCCGGGCTCGGCGTCGCGTCGCCAGGCGCATTCGAGCCGGTGCGACCCGCCGGTCCCCCGCTGGTCGACGAGGACGATGTCGCGCCGCCGCACCGGCCCGGCGTAGATCGAGGCGAAGAGGCGCTTGGTGGCGGCACCGCCCGGTCCACCCTCGAAGACGAAGACCGGATCATCGGGAGGGTCGTCGGTCTGCGCCGGGACCACGATGACGTCGAGGGCGAGCCGTCGACCGGCGGCGGCCGTCCGGTCCTCCCACACCTCGATGGTGCCGCAGAGCACCGATTCCGGAGCGTCGTTGGGGCGGCAGGGGACGAGCGACGGCAGCCGCGGCGCGGCGAGCGCCGCCCAGTCGGTCTCGGTCGGCCCCGGTGCCGGATCGCGTGCCGGATCGGGCGCCGTGTCGGGCGGCGGGACCGCGCCCGGGGAGAGCGAGCAGCCGAGCAGGGTGACCCACAGCGGGGCGAGCCGGAGGAGGGACGGTCGCACGTGGGAAGTGTAGCGAAGCGGTATGATGCCCGCCTTCGGAAGCTCCCCCGAAACCCCGACGGCGCTCGCCGCCGTTGCAGTGTAGGAGTCGATGGACATGGGTCGATTGGGTTGGGATTCGCGCCTCCAGGCCGCCGCCTGGCTGATGGTGCTGTCGGTCGCCGCCGGGACGGCGGTCGCCGAACCGCCGCAGCCGCCGCCGTTCTACGCGATCGAGAACGTCACCGTCGAAGTCGGAGACGGGCGGACGATCGAGGGGGCGACCGTGCTGCTCGCCGACGGCCTGATCGAGGCGGTCGGCACCGGCGTCACCGTGCCGGGGGACGCGCTGCGGCTCGACGGCACCGATCTCGTCCTCTAC
>JBPEXA010000463.1:0-2393 GCA_052032135.1 Thermoanaerobaculia bacterium
TCACCCGGTCGCCGTCGACGGTGACGCCGCTCGTCTCGACCCGCTCGTCGCCGTTGATCACCGCCGCCGACCAGCCGTCGTCACCGCGAGCGATCTCGATCCCGAACGGCAGCTCGCCGCCCGGCGATTCGAGGACGCCGCGCCAGACCCCCGCGAGGTCGGGCGGCGCGGGGGGCTCGGGCGCGCCACAGGCGACGGCGAGGAGGCAGGCGAGGAGCGGAGTCGTGACGCGGCGCGAGGCGGTCGGCATCGCGCGATTGTACCGGCGCTCGACAGTCGGGGTAGGATCCGTCAGCGACCGCCCGCGTCTCCCATGTCCTTCCTCCGCAAGCTGTTCGCCGGCGCCGAGAGTCCGCCGGACGAGCCCTCCGCCGACACCGACTCGGTGCGCAAGATCGTCGCCCGGCTGGAGGCGCTGGAGCCGGATCGCGCTCGCTTCATCGCCGCCTTCGCGTACATCCTCGGGCGGATCGCCCACGCCGACGACGACATCTCCGCCGAGGAGTCGCGGGCGATGGAGACGCTGGTCCGCCGTCACGGCGGCCTGCCCGACGACCAGGCGCTGCTGGTGGTCGAGATCGCCAAGAGCCAGAACCGCCTCTTCGGAGGCACCGAGAACTTCCTCGTCACCCGCGAATTCGCACAGGTCGCCGACCGCGAGCAGAAGCTCGCGCTGCTCGACAGCCTGTTCGCGGTCTCCGCGGCGGACGACTCGGTGTCGCTGATCGAGGAGGAGCAGGCGCGGCAGGTCGCCACCGAACTGGGGCTGACCCATGACGACTACGTGGCGGTGCGGTCGCGGTATGCCGATCAGCGAGAGGTGCTCAAGAGGTTCGAGGAGCGGTCGGAGTCGTGAGAGAGCTCTCCGATCGCCGGCGAGGGCGAAGGCGGCGGTGGTGGCTGCCGGTCGCGGTGCTGGTGGCGATCGCGGCCGCGCTGTCGTTGCGCGGCGGCGCCGCCCCCGATCTCGACCTCGCAGCCGACCTGCCCGGCATCGGCCCGCGGACGATGATCACCGCCGTGGCGCGCGAGGGCGGCCGGGGGGTGTCGAAGCTGGAGATCGTCGTCGTCCACGGTGACCAGCGGACGGTGCTCGCCAGCCGGGAGTACGCGACCCGTCCACCGTGGAGCTTCTGGGGGGACCGCACCAGCGAGGCAGAGCTGTCGGCTCCGGTCGGCACCTCGGTGATCGACGGCCTGGTCGACGGCACGGCGACGGTCTCCGCCGCCGCCTGGTCGGCCGGCACCTGGCTGCGCCCGCCGAAGACCAGCACGGAGACCCTCGAGCTCCCGGTGCGGGTCAGCCCGCCGCGGGTCGGCGTCACCTCGGAGCAGCACTATCCGTCGCTGGGCGGTGCCGAGGCGGTCGTCTACCGGGTCGGCGAGCACGTGGTGCGGCACGGGGTGCAGGCGGGAGACGCGTTCTTCCCCGGATTCGCCCTCCCCGGCGGCACCGCCGGCGAGTCGTTCGCCCTCTTCGCCCTGCCGCACGATCTGGAGCAGGGCGAGCCGGTACGGCTGGTCGCCGTCGACGACGTCGGCAACCGGACCGAGCGCAGCTTCGTCGACCTGCGGCGCGATCGCCCGTTCCGCAGCGACTCGATCTCGGTCTCCGACGCCTTCATCGAACGGGTCGCCTCGGAGATCGAGGCGACGCTGCCGAGCCGGGCCGCGACCCCGCCGCCAGTGGAGCGATACCTGGCGATCAATCGCGACCTGAGAGTGGAGAACCGCCGGCGGATCGCCGAGCTCGCGGCCGACAGCGTCGATCGCTTCCTGTGGAGCGGCCCGTTCCAGCCCCTCCCCAACGCCCAGGTGATGGCGCGGTTCGGCGACCGCCGCACCTATCTCTACGACGGCGAGGAGGTCGATCGCCAGGTGCATCTGGGGTACGACCTCGCCTCGGTGCGACGGGCCGCGGTGCCGGCCGCCAACGACGGCGTCGTCGTCGCCGCCGAGTTCCTCGGCATCTACGGCAACGTCGTGGTGATCGATCACGGCTACGGCCTGACGACCCTCTACGGTCACCTGTCGAGCATCGACGTCGCGGCCGGCCAGCCGGTCGCCAGGGGGGAGACGATCGGCCGCACCGGTGCCACCGGCCTCGCCGGTGGCGATCATCTGCACTTCGCCGTCTTCCTCCACGGGGTCGCCGTCGATCCGGTCGAATGGCTCGACGCCGACTGGATCGCCAACCGCATCGTCGCCAAGCTCGGCGGCGCGCTGGAGGGCCGGAGTTGAGGACCCTCCCCTTCCTGTGGCGCTACGGGCGCCGCTACAGCGGCTGGGTGGTGATCGCCCTGGTGTCGGTGGTCACCTATGCGCTGGCGTCGGGGGCGATGGTCGCCCTCGTCGAGCCGATCTTCGGCGAGGTGCTGATGACCGACGCCCGG
>JBPEXA010000464.1:0-5903 GCA_052032135.1 Thermoanaerobaculia bacterium
CGGACGACGACGCGGAACGGCACCGCGGAGAGGAAGTAGATCGCCGCCAGCTCGGGATCGAAGCGGATCAGCTCGAACTCGTTCATCGCCCAGGCGGCCGCCGCGCCGAGGGCGATGCCGAGCGCGGTGCCGGCGAGACCGAGGATGGCGCCATAGCGCAGGAAGACGCCGCGGTGCGTCGCCGCCGGCAGCCCGAGCGCGGTCAGCACGCCGAGATCCCGGCGCCGCTCGCGGACCAGCACCACCATGCTCGAAGCGGTGTTGAAGGTGGAGACCAGGACGATCAGCCCGAGCACCAGGAACAGCATCACCTGCTGGAGGCGCAGGGCGGCGAACAGCTCTCTGTTGAGGTCGAGATAGTCGTTGATCAGGAACTCGGGGCCGAGCCGCTGCTCGAGCGCAGCGGTGATCTGCGCGGTGCCGCCGAGGTCATCGACCAGCACCTCGAGCACCACGCTCGCGGCGCCGCCGAGGAGATCGTCGAAACGGGCGCGGTCGAGCAGCAGCCAGTGACGATCGAACTCGGCGAAGCCGGTGGCGCACACGCCGGAGACCGTCGCCGTCCGATAGTGGAAGCCGGAGCGGTCGCCGTCGACGGTGAGCGCCATCAGCTTGAGCGGCTCGCCCGCCCCCGCCTCCAGTGCGCGGTAGAGCTCGCGGCCGGCGATCACCCGCAGCGACGATCCGCTCGCGGCTTCGAGCTCGGGCAGCAGCTCGAGCTCACAGATGCCGGCGAGGTCGTCCCCTTCGTCGATCCCTCGCAGCATGACGTCGATGCCGTCCGGTCGCGAGCGGCTCGCCAGCGATCCCTGGCCGTAGGCGACGATGCGGGCACCGCGCACTCCGGGCAGCGCCGCCGCGGCCTCGCGGGCGGCTCGCAGGCGCTCCTCGTCGGGCCGGGTCAGCGGATAGGCGACCACCGCGGCGCTCCCCTCCACCAGCTTGGCGCGCAGATCGTCCCGGTAGCCGGTCATCAACGCCATGGCGATCACCATGGCGGCGACACCGACCGCGGTCGCCAGCAGGGCGGCCCAGGTGGTGCCGGCGAGCAGCCGGCTCCGGCGGCCGCGGACGAAGCGCCAGGCGAGCGACCAGGCGAGCTGCCGATCGACGCTCATCGAGCCGCCGCCGCCACCTCCGACAGAAAGGCGTCGAAGAGGCTGGTGGCGTCGAGCGGCCCCGGGGCGGCCTCCGGGTGGTACTGGGCCGAGAACACCGGCCGGTCCTCGATCCGGAACGCCTCGACGGTGCCGTCGTTGAGGTTGACCTCGGTCACCCGGCAGTCGGACGGCAGCGAATCACCATCGACCGCGAAGCCGTGGTTCTGGCTGGTGATCAGCACCCGGCCCGAATCGAGATGCTGGACCGGCTGGTTGCCACCGTGGTGGCCGAACTTGAGCTTGAAGGTGCGACCCCCCATCGCCAGCCCCAGCAGCTGGTGCCCGAGGCAGATGCCGAAGGTCGGCAGACCCGAGTCGACGACGGCGCGCACTTCGGCGATGATGCCGTCGAGCGGCTCGGGATCTCCCGGCCCATTCGACAGCACCACGCCGTCGACCCCGCGGGCGAGGCAGTCGCTCGCGGGGGTCGACGCCGGCAGCACCACGAGATGGGCTCCCCGCGCCGCGAGGTTGCGCAAGATGTTGGCCTTGACCCCGAAATCGTAGACGGCGAGGCGAAAGCGAGCCTCGCCTCCGTGCGTCGGCTCGATCTCCCAGGGCTGCTCGCAGCTCACCTCCCGAGCGAGGGCTCGCCCCGCCATCGGCGGCGTGTCGAGCACCTCTTCGAGCAGCGCCGCGACCTCACTGCGCTCGGTGGTCAGCACCCCGCGCAGCGCTCCTTGACGGCGTACCCTGCGCACCACCGCGCGGGTGTCGATGCCGTCGATCGCCGGCACGCCACGGTCGCGAAGGTAGTCGATCAGGCTCCCCTCGCTGCCGTGGCTCGAGGGCTCCCGCGTGAACTGGCGGGCGACGAACCCTTCGACCCACGGGCGCTCGGACTCCTCGACCTGGGAGCTGATGCCGTAGTTGCCGATGTGCGGCAGCGTCATGACGACGATCTGCCCCCGGTAGGAAGGATCGGTGAGAATCTCCTGGTAGCCGGTCATCGAGGTGTTGAAGACCACCTCGCCGAAGCGGGTTCCGGGGGCCGCGACCTCGCCCTCGAAGACGCTACCGTCTTCGAGCAGCAGCAGGCCGGACGCCATCAGCGGCCCGCGTACGCCGGTAGGCCGCGATCGATCGCCGGTGCGAGCGCGCCGATCTGCCCGACCAGTCGCTCGAACTGCGTCGGTTCGAGGCTCTGGAGACCGTCGGACAGCGCCGACTCGGGCGCCGCGTGCACCTCGACCATCAGCCCGTCGGCGCCGGCGGCGATCGCCGCCCGTGCCAACGGCAGCACCTTGTCACGCTGCCCCGCCGCATGGCTCGGATCGACGATCACCGGCAGGTGGGAGATCCTCTCGATCGCCGGGATGACGCTGACGTCGAGCGTGTTGCGACTGTGGTCGTCGAAGGTCCGGATCCCCCGTTCGCAGAGCACCACCTGGTCGTTGCCCTGGTCGAGGATGTACTCGGCGGCGAGCAGCAGCTCCGTCAGCGTCGCGTGCATGCCCCGCTTGAGCAGGATCGGCTTGCCGCAGCGGCCGGCGCGCCGCAGCAGGGTGTAGTTCTGCATGTTGCGAGCACCGATCTGCACCATGTCCGAGATCCCGGCGACGTCGTCGAGGACGTCGATGTCGAGCGCTTCGCTCACCACCGGCAGCCCGGTCTCCTGCCGCACCCGATCGAGGATGTCGAGCGCCTCGACCCCCAGCCCCTGGAAGCTGTAGGGGCTGGTGCGCGGCTTGAAGGCGCCGCCACGGAGAATGTGGGCGCCGGCGGCCTTGACCCGCCGCGCGGTCTCGAGGGTCTGCTCGTAGCTCTCCACCGAGCAGGGGCCGGCGATCAGCACCAGGTCGCGACCGCCGAAGCGGACGCCGCCGACCTCGACGATGGTGTCCTCGGGCTTGAACTCTCTCGAGACCAGCTTGTAGGGATGCGAGACCTGGATGATCTCGAGCACCCCGGCCAGCGACTCGAGCGCGGTCGGCTCGACGACGCCGAGATTCCCGGTCACGCCGATCGCCGTCCGCTGCGCGCCGGGGATCGGATGGGCCTTGAGCCCGCGGGCCTCCACCTGACGGACGACACCCTCGATCTCGGAGGCGGTCGCCTCCATCTTCATCACCACCAGCATGTCGTCGACCTCTGCGTTTCCCCCAAACGGTGCGGGAGCGGTATGATAGCAAAGCGGGGGGAGCGAACCGGGTGCCGAGCGCAAGTCTCGGCATCACCGTTCGCTCCTCTTTTGCGTTCAACGAACGACCGAGAGGTGACCGTCATGACCGCCCCCAGAATCGTCTCCGCCATCGTCGGCCTGCTGCTGCTCGCCGCCCCCGCCGCTGCCTATATCGTCGTGCTCAAGGACGGCTCTCGGATCGAGGCCCGCGAAGCGTACGTGATCGAGGGCGACAAGGCGATCATCACCCTGCAGAGCGGGACGGAGACCTTCATCGACGCGTCGGAGATCGACGTCCCCCGCACCGAGGAGGCCAACCAGGCCAACCTCGGCAGCGTGCTGGTGCTGGAGGACGGCGAGTTCGTCAGCAAGTCGGTGCGGCAGGGGGGCGAAACGACGCGGCGCGAGCGGGTGAGCGACCTGATCGAGCGCGGCGACATCTCGATGCGCAGCGGCTCCCGCACGGACCTCGGCGATGCGAGCGATTCGGCGCCGGCGGTGTCGGCGTCGACGACCCTCGAGCAGTTCGACCGGCGACCGCTGCGCAACATCGAGCTGTCGACCGCGATCAAGACCGCCTTCCAGGACCGGGGGCTCGAGAGGGTCGCCGTCTACCAGGGCACCGACGCCGAGCGCGCGTTCATCGAGCTGACCGCCGACTCGGAAGCGTCCGTCTTCCGTGGTCTCGAGGTGGCGGCCGAGGTGCTGCTCGCGGTGCGGGAGCTGTTCCCCGACGAATGCTCGCTGTTCGAGCTGCTGATGGCGACCGCCAACCGCCAGCGGGCGGGCGAGTTCGAGCTGACGCCCGAGATCGCCGAGTCGCTCCAGGGCTCTGCCGACGCGGCGTCGGTCTTCGTCCGCCACGTGCGCTTCTAGGCGCCGACCGCTAGCCGTCGTGCGGCCCGTCGCCGCCGTCGGCGGCGGGCTGCGACAGCTCGATCAGCACCCCCGACGCGCTCTTCGGGTGCACGAACTGCACCCAGCAGCCGCCGGCCCCGCGCGTCGGCTCCGGCCGCAACACGTCGAAGTCGCCCCCGCGCAGGGCGGCCTCGTCCGACCGCACGTCGGTGCTGGCGAGACAGAGGTGGTGCAGACCCGGCCCGCGCCGCTCGAGGAAGGTGGCGATCGGGGAGTCGGGCCGCGTCGCCTCGAGCAGCTCGATCTTCGACTCGCCGCAGTGGATCATCGCCACCCGCACCCCTTCCCTCTCGACCTCCTCGATCTCGGCGACCTCGAGCCCCAGCGCCTCGTAGAGGCGGCGCGCCTCGTCGATCGACTCGACGGCGATCCCGACGTGATCGATGCGCGGGATCATCCGGTCAGGGGAGCGCCTTCAACAGCTGGCGGGCGATCACCAGCCGCTGGATCTCGCTCGTCCCCTCGCCGATCGTGCAGATCTTGCAGTCGCGGAAGTACTTCTCCGCGCGGTAGTCCTTGATGAAGCCGTAGCCACCGTGGATCTGCACGCCGAGGTCGGCGCAGAAGACCGACGTCTCGCCGGCGTAGAGCTTGGCCTGGGCCGCGAGGCGCGTCACCTTCGCGCCGGCGTCCATCTCGAGCGCCGCGGCGAAGATCAACGCCTCGGCGGCGGCGATGCGAGTCGCCATCTCGGCGAGGTGGAACTGGATCGCCTGGAACTCCGCGATCGGCCTCCCGAACTGCTCCCGCTCTCGGGCGTAGTCTCTCGCCGTCTCGAACGCTCCCTGCGCGATGCCGAGCCCGAGGGCTGCGATCGAGATGCGGCCGCCGTCGAGGATCCGCAGCGCCTGGATGAAGCCCTCCCCTTCGCCGCCGAGAAGGTGATCGGCGGGGACGACGCAGTTCTCCATGATCACTTCGGCGGTGTCGGAGGCCCGGGTGCCGAGCTTGTTCTCCTTCTTGCCGGGGCGGAATCCCTCCGTCCCCTTCTCGATGACGAAGGCGGAGACGTTGTGGTGCCTCGGGCCGTCGGGATCGGTGACGGCGAAGACGACGCAGACGTCGCCGACCGAGCCGTGGGTGGTGAAGGTCTTGGCGCCGTTGAGGAGCCAGCCGCCGTCGACCTTCTCGGCCCGCGACCGGGTGCCCGCCGCGTCCGACCCGGCCTCCGGCTCAGTCAGGCTCCAGGCGCCGATCTTCTCGCCGCTCGCCAGCGGCACCACCCATCGCCGCCGCTGCTCCTCGGTGCCGAACTTGAAGATGTGGTTGGTGCACAGCGAGTTGTGGGCCGCCACGCTGAGCGCGATCGAGGGATCGACCTTCGCCAGCTCGGCGATCACCAGGGCGTACTCGACGTAGCCCATCCCCGCCCCCCCGTAGGCCTCGGGGATGATGATGCCGAGGAAGCCGAGCTCCCCGGCCTGACGGAAGACGTCGACCGGGAAGCGCTGCGCCTCGTCGATCTCGTCGACGATCGGGTCGATCTCGTTGATGGCGAACTGGCGGGCGGCATCGCGCACCGCGCGCTGCTGCTCGTCGAGCTCGAAGTCGATCGAAGGAGCGAGGGAGGTGACGGTCATGGCCGGCCCGGCGCGACCGGGAGACGGTGCCCCAGGGGGCAGCATCGTAGCACGCGGCCGCGGTGCGAGCGCCCGCGGGCGAGGCTCTCAGCGGCCGGCGATCGCGCGCTCGTACGCCGCTCT